>NZ_JAQRFJ010000041.1:0-34983 GCF_028599065.1 Xenorhabdus sp. PR6a
CAGCTCACGCACTTCCATTTCAACCAGTTCCAGCAGCTCTTCATCATCAACCATGTCACATTTGTTCAGGAACACGATGATGTAAGGAACGCCTACCTGACGGCCCAGCAGGATGTGCTCACGCGTCTGTGGCATTGGGCCATCAGTGGCAGCAACTACCAGGATCGCGCCGTCCATCTGGGCAGCACCGGTGATCATGTTTTTCACGTAGTCGGCGTGGCCTGGGCAGTCAACGTGCGCGTAGTGGCGAGTTGGGGTATCGTATTCTACGTGAGAAGTAGAGATGGTGATACCACGCGCTTTTTCTTCTGGTGCGTTATCGATCTGGTCGAATGCACGCGCGTTACCGCCGTAGGTTTTCGCCAGAACGGTGGTGATTGCAGCAGTCAGGGTAGTTTTACCGTGGTCAACGTGGCCGATAGTACCAACGTTAACGTGCGGTTTTGAACGTTCAAACTTTTCTTTAGACACGACTCTATTCCTTAATACCGCTCCCCCGTCACGAAGATGAGGGAGCCAAAAAGATAGTTAACTCGAAAACTTATCTAGCTTTACGAGCTTCGATAATAGCCTGAGCGACGTTGCTCGGCGCTTCGTTGTACTTCAAGAACTCCATGGAGTAAGAAGCACGACCTTGGGTCTGAGAACGCAGGTCAGTAGCATAACCAAACATTTCAGACAATGGTACTTGAGCACGAACAATTTTGCCCGTAGCCACATCATCCATACCATCGATCATACCACGGCGACGGTTCAAGTCACCGATAACGTCACCCATGTAGTCTTCTGGTGTTTCCACCTCAACTTTCATGATAGGTTCCAGCAGAACTGGTTTCGCTTTCATGAAGCCTTCTTTAAATGCCATGGATGCAGCAATTTTAAAGGCGATTTCCGAGGAGTCAACGTCATGGTAAGAACCATCGAACAGAGCAACTTTAACGTCAACGATTGGATAACCAGCCAGAACACCGCTCTTCAGCTGCTCTTGAACACCTTTGTCGACACCCGGAATATATTCTTTAGGAACAACACCACCAACGATTTCGTTCGCGAATTCGTAACCAGCGCCGCCAGCTTCCAGAGGCTCAATACGCAGCCACACGTGACCGTACTGACCACGACCACCGGACTGTTTAGCGTGTTTACCTTCCTGCTCAACAGAAGCACGGATGGTTTCACGGTAAGCAACCTGAGGTTTACCGACGTTCGCTTCCACGTTGAATTCACGACGCATACGGTCAACCAGTACGTCGAGGTGAAGTTCACCCATACCTGCGATGATAGTCTGACCCGTTTCTTCATCACTGCTCACGCGGAATGATGGGTCTTCCTGAGCCAGACGGCCTAAAGCGATACCCATTTTTTCTTGGTCAGCTTTAGTTTTTGGCTCGATAGCAACAGAGATAACTGGCTCTGGGAATTCCATGCGCTCCAGAATGATTGGTGCGCCCATGTCACAGAGAGTATCACCTGTGGTGACATCTTTCAGGCCGATTGCAGCCGCGATATCGCCTGCACGGACTTCTTTAATTTCTTCACGTTTGTTAGCGTGCATCTGTACGATACGGCCAAAACGTTCTTTCTTGTCTTTCACCGGGTTCAATACGGTGTCACCAGAGTTAACAACACCAGAATAAACGCGGAAGAAAGTCAAGTTACCCACGAATGGGTCAGTCGCAATTTTGAACGCCAGTGCAGAGAATGGCTCGTCATCGCTGGAATGACGTTCTGCTGGGGTATCTTTACCGTCTGGCAGCATACCTTTGATGGATTCAACATCTGTTGGCGCTGGCAGATATTCGATAACCGCATCCAGCATCGCCTGAACACCTTTGTTCTTAAATGCAGAACCACAGGTAACCAGGATAATTTCGCCAGCCAGAACGCGCTTACGCAGAGCTGCCTTGATTTCTTCTTCAGTCAGCTCTTCACCGCCCAGATATTTGTCCATCAGTTCTTCTGATGCTTCTGCTGCGGATTCGATCAGGTTCTGATGCCATTCCTGAGCCAGCTCAACCATGTCAGCCGGGATATCTTCATAAGTGAAGGTCGTTCCCTGATCAGCTTCGTTCCAGTTGATTGCTTTCATTTTCAGCAAGTCAACAACACCAGTGAAGGTATCTTCTGCACCGATCGCCAGTTGCAGAGGAACTGGGTTAGCAGCCAAACGCGTTTTGATCTGCTCAACCACGCGCAGGAAGTTAGCTCCCATACGGTCCATTTTGTTAACGAACGCGATACGTGGTACGTTGTATTTGTTAGCCTGACGCCATACCGTTTCAGACTGAGGCTGAACACCACCAACTGCACAGTAAACCATGACGGCACCATCAAGAACACGCATAGAACGTTCTACTTCGATAGTGAAGTCAACGTGTCCTGGGGTGTCGATGATGTTGATGCGGTGTGGCTCATACTGTTTAGCCATACCAGACCAGAATGCGGTAGTCGCAGCAGACGTGATGGTAATACCACGCTCTTGCTCCTGCTCCATCCAGTCCATTGTTGCTGAACCTTCGTGAGTTTCACCGATTTTATGATTTACACCTGTGTAAAACAGAATACGTTCAGTTGTTGTGGTTTTACCGGCGTCGATGTGGGCGCTGATACCGATATTACGGTAGCGCGCTATAGGTGTTTTACGAGCCATTTTTTCCTCTCTCGTGGGCGTTCAATCTTTAGAGAACGGGTAGCCAAGCAACTACCCAGAACTTATTCACTGCCGATGGGTGACCAAAAAATGGATTACCAACGGTAGTGTGCGAACGCCTTGTTAGCTTCTGCCATACGGTGAACGTCTTCACGTTTCTTCACAGCAGCGCCTTTGTTTTCAGCCGCATCAGATAATTCATTCGCCAGGCGCAGAGCCATCGACTTATCACCGCGTTTACGAGCAGCATCAACGATCCAACGCATTGCCAGAGCATTACGACGAACCGGACGAACTTCAACTGGAACCTGATAAGTAGAACCACCTACACGGCGGGACTTAACTTCGACAGTCGGGCGCACGTTATCCAGTGCCAGCTCGAATGCTTCCAGATGATCTTTACCAGAACGCTGAGCCAGGGTCTCAAGCGCACCATATACAATTGCTTCTGCGACAGACTTCTTACCGTCTACCATCAGGATATTAACAAATTTGGCCAGCAGGTCAGATCCGAATTTTGGATCTGGCAGAATTTTACGTTGACCAATTACACGACGACGTGGCATGGAAATACTCCGTTTCGAATTTCAGGGTTGTCCAAAACTCTACGAGTTTATTTTGACATTAAAGTGAAAAAGGTTTGGCCTTACTTAACGGAGAACCATTAAGCCTTCGGCTTCTTCACACCGTACTTAGAACGACCTTGTTTACGGTCTTTAACACCGGCACAGTCCAGAGCGCCGCGAACAGTGTGGTAACGCACACCTGGCAAGTCTTTAACACGACCGCCACGGATCAGGATAACGGAGTGTTCCTGCAGGTTGTGGCCTTCGCCACCGATGTAGGAAGAAACTTCGAAACCGTTAGTCAAACGCACACGGCATACTTTACGCAGTGCGGAGTTCGGTTTTTTAGGAGTGGTGGTATATACACGAGTACATACGCCACGTTTTTGCGGGCAAGCTTCCAGAGCAGGAACGTTGCTTTTCACAACTTTCGAGCTACGAGATTTGCGAACCAGCTGGTTAATAGTTGCCATTATTAAAAAAGCTCCTGGTTTTTTGCTTCGTAAACACGGATTTTACCCCCTCTTAGTCATGATGACAAAAGGAGAGGACGCGGAATTTTATTGCTGACTTAACGAGGTGTCAAGAAATATACAGTTTTTGCTGGTGAAAGTTGATGAAACGGCTGAAAAAGGCGATTGCGCCCCACCCATCATATTTACCAGGCAAAATTTTGCTGATGTTTTACCGTTAAGCTAACAAAGCCATTATAATCAATCACGATAACACGGTCTGAAATCTGTTCAATCAGCCCCCGTGCATCAAGATCTTCTCTCAAAACATAAATGCCTGCCCCCGTACCGAGCAACTCAGCCAGATAGCGATTATTATTCATGCTCAGCAATACGCCATTTTGAATCAATAGAACATCATCTCTATCCGATACCAAGCCAAGCATGGCACTGAAGTCAGCATGGTAAGGTGAGCGACTGACAGTATATAACATGTTACCCGCCTGAAATAGATTAAAATTTCAACACAACATCATAACCCGCCAGCAACTCCCGGATTGCTGTGGCTGAAAGCAATTCAGCTTTCAACACAAAATGGCTTGTCGGGCTGCCCCCTCGAACCACCAGATCATCCAGACAAACGTAGCATTTATCGATGTCATAAAGCGGCAAGATCTTAAAGGTTGATATATAGTCACGAGCCAGGATTTTATCCGGCTGCTGATTAGCCAATAATTGGAATACTCCATCAGAAATAAAGAATACCCCGATTTGCTCAGTCAATGCTGACGTTGCAAGCAGCGCATCCAGCCCTTCCCGACCGGCAGAAGAGCCGTGAGGAGCTTCAGTAAAAACAAAGGCGATTTTTTTCATCAATACCCACGGAGACTTGGACTCAATATATCTAAAATTGTATGACGCGATCACACATCATCATGGCTTCTGCCAACGATCCCAAGCCACTCAGCTCAAACCCGCCGGCCAGATTAGCGGCGGGCAGATTTAATTCGCGGGCTTGCTGTTCATCCACGATACCACGCCGCAATGCCGCCGCAACGCAAATAAACAGCTCGAATTGATGCCGGACTGCCAATGCCTGCCAGGCCCTGACCAAATCAAACTCATCATTAGCAGGAGTGGCCAGCTGATTGCCATTTTGAACACCTTCACGATAAAAAAACACGCTATGCAGTTTATGGCCTGAGGCGATCAACGCCTGAGCAAATTGGTAGGCACTGCTGGCTTGTTGAGTACCGTAAGCTGGCCCGGTGACCAACAGACAATAAGACAGCGATGTCATTACTTCTCCGAATTCGCACATTCACCATTTTTGAACTGGCGAATATAGAGATATACCGTATGCTTGGAGATATTCAAACGGTCAGCGACCTGATTAATCGCATCTTTAATATCAAAAATCCCTTTTTCATACAGGTTAAGCACCACCTGCCGGTTTTTCGCATTATTAGAAACATTGCGGTCGGCATTCACTTCTTCAATCGTGAATTCCAGCGTTTGTGCCACCAGATCATCCACAGAAGAGGCAAAGTTAACGTTTGAAGCAACTTCATGGGTTTTTTCTGGGATAAAGGTCTGAATAATCTCGGAGAAAGGCACATCAAGGTTCATATTAATGCACAACAACCCGATGACTCGACGCTGGCAATTACGGATCGCAATGGTAACAGATTTCATCAACGAGCCACTTTTTGCCCGCGTGAAATACGCTTTAGAAACGCTACTGTCTTCATCCGTAATATCATGCAGCATTCGCAACGCCAGATCAGTAATCGGAGAACCAATCTTACGGCCTGTATGCTCTCCATTGGCTATTCTGACGGCTGAACATTTAAGATCTTCCAGTGAATGAAGGACTATCTCACAATGCCCACCAATCAACATAGCCAGACCATCAACAGCTGCTTCGTAAGATTTTAAAATTTCGTGATCCGTTTCACTAAATGGTTGGTTTTCCAGTAAATCAATTTCACTGTTATCACCAGTTAATAGCGGGGTAGACATGTAATACACCATCCTTCAAGTTCAGACTTTGCCTCACCAAAATATCAGGGCAAGATTTATTATAAAAATTCAAAATGACAAATTAAATATGCCTTATACGATAGGCACTAAAAACAAACAGTTAAAAATGTTTGTTCTATATTCTATTCAATAGTGACGTTAAAACTACATTTAACTGCCGTCAAGCTCTTGCTGAGTATACCGCAGGGATTTATCACAGCCTTATGTCGCATCCACCTGAAATACGAAAAATAAACCCTCATTTAATACGGTAGGAAATAATAAGCAAATAAATCTATTGTCCTTGATCCGCTTATTAATCCGTGTTTATTACTCATCAAATAGAGGTAAATATCAGCAGTAAACCGAAGGGTGAAAGAACTATATGATAAAGCAGGAGCTTTAAGCTCCTGCCAATGTTGTCTTCTAAATGATGACAGGCGTTATTTTGCCTTAGCCGCAGGCTTAATATCCAGTAATTCAACGTTGAAGATTAGCGTGGAGTTCGCCGGGATTTTAGGTAAGTTTGCCTGATCATAAGCCAACTTAGGAGGAACAACTAAGGTGATTTTTCCACCTTTCTTCACATGCTGCAAACCTTCTTTCCAACCAGGGATAACGCTGTCCAAACTCAGTGTCAGAGGCTCTTTGCGTTCATAAGAGCTGTCAAAGACCTGACCATCAATCAAAGCACCTTTGTAATTGACAACGACAGTATCCGTCTCTTTAGGTGCGTTACCCGTACCTTCTTTGTCAATTTTGTAAAGAAGTCCCGTTTTGGTTTCTACCACGCCAGCTTGTTTAGCAAACTCTTTGCGGTATTTGGCTCCTTTTTCGCCATTCTCACTGGCTTCTTTTTGTGCCTTGGCCAGAGCTGCACTTTTCACTTTAGTTTCAAAGGCCGACAGGGTTTCCTGAATCTCTTTATCAGTCAGTTTGGTTTTATTATTTAAAGCATCTTCGACGCCGGCCAGTAATTGCGCTTTTTCAATATTAATACCGAGCGTTTTCTGCTCTTGCAATGAGTTGGCCATATAGCCTCCCAAAGAAGCGCCCAAAGCATAAGAATTTTGCTGCTCTACTGTTTTAAAAGCACTATTCAATTTTACTTCGTCTTTGGTTTCAGAGTTAGCAGCCAAAGCTTGAGGTACACTAAACGCCACTGCCAGTGTCGTTGCCAACAGCGTTGTTTTAAACAATGATTTCATCCTATTCTCCAATCAGTTTGGGTGGGGTTACCATCAGCATAGGTCATAACATTTACTATAACCGCCTAAGGAAACCAATGACAATATTTGCTATATCTTGCAATAAAAATTGTTGAGACAACATTAAAGTGAAGAGGTTTCGTAAAATCCTATTTCGCAAATGATGTGGAGTATTATAGTGTCACCTTGACCGAGTCATCGTTTCGTCATTAATTTATTGATCAGAGGTAGGAGGAAAGATAATGGAATTATCTAAATTTGAACAAAGATTTGAGCAACTAGAAACCAAACTGGCCTATCAAGAAGCCACGATTGAAGCATTGAATCAAGAAGTGATAAAGCAACAGATTGAGACTGACAAATTGAAAGAACAGCTAAAACTAATCACCGAACGTCTGAAAACTCACCAGACATCCATCATTGCCCCTCTTTCTGAAGAAACCCCTCCCCCTCATTACTGATATTCATCTGGGAAAATCATAGTTTAAGGAAGGCTGGCACCCAAAATAAAAAAGAGAAGCTCATCACGTGCTTCTCTTTATTCTGTTGACTAATTCTGCTTACTGATCTTTCAGATTACCCACGATGTTCAGTGAGTTCTGATGGCATTTTAGTGGCAGCTACCGCCGCAGCACCCATGCTCACCGTGATCATGATCATGATGATCACCACAGCCACCCTGACCGTGCACATGGCCGTGTGTCAATTCTTCTTCGGTCGCTTCACGAATCGCGACAATTTCAACATTGAATTTCAGATTCTGACCAGCCAACATGTGGTTAGCATCAACCACCACTTCATCACCTTCTATCGCCGTAATTTCTACTGGGATAGGGCCTTGATCCGTGTCAGCCAGGAAACGCATACCCACCTGAATATCATCCACACCAACAAACACTTCTTTTGGTGCACGCTGAACCAGGCTGTCATCATACTGACCGTAGGCATCTGCGGCTTCTACGCTAACATCAAAACGTTCACCCACCTCACGGCCATCCAGTGCTTTCTCCAATCCACTGATGAGAGAACCACATCCATGCAGATAGTCTAACGGTGCGCTCACCGAAGACTCATCAACCAAAACACCATCTTCTGTTCTTACTTGATAAGCCAGACTGACCACCAAGTCTTTTGTTACCTTCATGACAACTCCTACATACCCGAGGGGAAACCCCGTAAGGGAAAATTTTTACAGTTCAAGAAATGCTGTCAATTGTAACGGAATTCTACGTCGCTGTACCCAGTCAACGGAAAAATTTATCCACAATTTATTATACGTGTATTCATTTACTGTGGCGTAAAAATCCCAATAACCTGCTCCTGATCCCTGACATGGGAGGTGACCGCTTCATCCGTCTGCCTTTGTATATGGCCACAATGGACACACTCAACAACATCAACCTTATTCTCCTGCCACATGGCTAATGTATCCTGTGATTGGCATTTTGGGCAAACCGCGCCCGCAATAAAACGCTTACGACTGACTGACATAATTTCCCCAACACTATTCATATTTATCTGCCCTTCCATTTTCCCTAAAACGTGTCAGGACAGATATTTTCCGCTACCATGCACACCAGCACTTAAAATTGAATACATATACCCGATAGATTTCAAATTGCGGCACAGCGATCACTATACGCATCAACGATCACTCTGCCTATCAATTGAAGGATATATAACCTAATTATTAACTTAACATATTATATATAGACAACATCTATGATTGTTTTCTCTTCACTGCAAATCCGCCGTGGCATTCGCGTCCTGCTGGACAACGCCAACGCAACCATCAATCCCGGCCAAAAAGTAGGATTAGTTGGCAAGAATGGCTGTGGTAAATCTACCCTACTTGCATTACTCAAAGATGAACTTCAAGCTGAGAGCGGCTCTGTCACATTCCCCAATAATTGGTCACTGGCTTGGGTCAATCAGGAAACGCCTGCGCTGGAAACATCAGCACTGGAATATGTCATCGATGGTGACCGGGAATTCCGGCAACTGGAGCAAAAACTCAACATAGCCAATGAACAAAATGACGGTCACGCTATTGCCCATCTTCACGGTTTGCTTGATACCATTCAGGCATGGACAATCCGCGCCAGAGCAGCCAGCTTGCTGCATGGATTGGGTTTTTCCCAAGCTCAACTAGAACAACCTGTCCGTTCGTTTTCCGGTGGCTGGCGTATGCGCCTCAATCTGGCACAAGCGCTGATTTGTCGTTCAGATCTATTATTACTCGACGAACCGACCAACCACCTTGATCTGGACGCCGTTATCTGGCTCGAAAAATGGCTGAAAAGTTATACCGGCACCTTGATCCTCATTTCCCACGACCGTGATTTCCTTGATCCGATTATTGATAAGATTCTGCATATTGAGCAGCAGGATCTCTACGAATATACCGGCAACTACTCTTCCTTCGAACGGCAACGTGTCGCCAAACTTGCCCAGCAACAGGCGCTATATCAAAGCCAACAGGAAAAAGTCGCGCATTTGCAGAGCTACATTGATCGCTTTCGCGCCAAGGCATCTAAGGCAAAGCAGGCGCAAAGCCGCATCAAGATGCTGGAACGCATGGAGCTTATCGCGCCTGCCCATGTTGACAACCCTTTTCATTTCAGTTTTCGCCAGCCGGATAACCTGCCAAATCCACTGTTAAACATGGATAAAGTCAGTGCGGGCTATGGTGAAAAAACAGTGCTGGATTCGATCAAATTAAACTTGGTGCCGGGTTCACGCATCGGCTTGTTGGGTCGCAATGGGGCGGGTAAATCCACATTGATCAAATTACTGGCAGCGGAGCTGACTCCTCAACAGGGAGAAATTGCCTTATCGAAAGGCATTAAACTAGGCTACTTCGCACAGCACCAGTTGGAATACCTACGGGCAGATGAATCACCATTACAACATTTAGCCCGAATAGCACCGCAAGAGACGGAGCAACAGCTTCGGGATTATCTGGGCGGATTTGGTTTCAAAGGCGATCAAGTCACCGATCCGAGCGGACGTTTCTCCGGTGGTGAAAAGGCGCGTTTGGTACTGGCGCTGATTGTCTGGCAACGCCCGAACCTTCTTCTGCTTGATGAACCGACCAACCACCTTGATCTCGATATGAGGCAAGCATTGACTGAAGCACTGATTGATTTCGAAGGTGCGCTGGTCGTCGTATCGCATGACCGGCACTTACTGCGCTCGACAACCGACGAACTTTATCTGGTGCATGATGGCAAAGTCGAACCGTTTAAAGGCGATTTAGAAGATTACCAGCAATGGCTGACTGAACTGCAACGCCAACAAATGCGGGAGGATCAGGAAAAAGAGAAATCGGAGAGTGAATCTTCAACCAACGGTACACAAAATTACAGTGCCCAGGAACGTAAAGATCAAAAACGACGTGAAGCTGAGTTCCGTAACCAAACGCAGCCATTGCGTAAACAGCTCACAACCCTTGAAAAACAGATAGAAAAACTGGGTACGGAATTGGCCGAATTAGAAGAAAAGCTATCAAACAACATCCTTTACGAACATGATCGTAAAACTGAACTAACGCAATGTCTGCATCAGCAGACACAAACAAAATCCAGACTGGAAGATACCGAAACACAATGGCTGGATATTCAGGAACAGCTCGAACAAATGACAGCAGCATTTAATGCGAGTTAGCGCCAATTCACTTTTCAGATGTAAATCTGTAGGTATAGTCGGGTATTGTTATTCAATACCCGACTATTTCCCATTCTCTTATCCCATCATTTGCCCAGCCCCGGAAAATAAGGTTCCCTGTTTACCCAGCAAAAATATAATAATTGCTTGCAAACAGCTAACTTACTTGCCGTAAAAATGATAATTCATTTATGCAGAAGATAATTTGTCATTAAAAAACACCTGAGATACTCATTCCCATTTCACGCGTCTTGACTACGAAAACTTTTACAAGTTACAGCCCAGGTTTTAATAACATAAGAGATCAAATGAAAAATATCCCATAAAAAAACAAACAATAATCACTGACTTATACATTGGAAACCAATGCTGAAAAATTTTCAGCATCCTCAATCAGATGATCACCCATTGCTTTTGCCCACACCACACCCAGTTCAATTTTTTTATCCGTTTCAACAAGTTCCAAAGAATTCATATAATACTCAGGAATAGAGCTGATAATCCGTTTAGGTACACAGGTATAGGCACTATTTTTTGTAATCATCTCAATGATCAACATGATATCATTTGTTTTTAATAACAATTTCATATTGTCACCGGTATAAATAGGGAAAACATTAAAACAATCAGTTAGCTCAATCACCTCTTTCTTCCTTGAAAAATTTGTCGGAGAAACCCCATTGCCAAATTTACCTAAAGCGGTTCTGAATTTAGATATCAGATGACTCCTTTTTTTAAAGATATAGACCAATCTTTCCGTAAACACCTTTTGGGGTTCTAACCTGTCCATAATAGATAACAGAGGCATCACTGCAACATGCAACATCCCTGCATTCAGTAAACTTATCTGCTGATCAACTGATAATCCGGTAACCAATGCCAGCACCACATTCCCTTTCTTTTCCACGAATTGCTTCTCTATTTGGGCGTAATTGTGGATAGGAAAGCAAGAACCAACATATAAGTGCCTGACCATATCCTCTTTGGAATCGAAATCAACCTGACTTTTGAATTTTTCATAGTGAGTTAAAAATTTCCGGGCATTTTCCAACGTTTTTTGCCCAAAATCGGTCAATCGTGTTCCATTTGGCCCCCTTGTAAAGAGTAACGCCCCAAGAATATCTTCCAACACATGTATTTTCTTCGACAAGGCAGGCTGAGAAAGATAAAGCCTCTTCGAAGCCTTATGATAATTCAGAGTCTCAGCTAAAACGATAAAAGCTTCAAGATTGCGTATATCCATGTTCTTTAGCCCAATGATTGTTAAATAACTACAAAACATTACAGATTCATGGTGATAGCATTTTAACTTTGTGTTTTGCCAAAGGTTTATCCGGTCAACAGGTCAAAATGTTAGCTAATAAAAGGTTAGTAAATAAGGGTAAAATTCGCAAAACATTTATTATTCCTGCGCGTTAATTTCATTGTGAAATGATTTCAATAAAAACCAGTTATCGGTAATCATTTCGTTAATACAGACCAAATCCTCCTAGTTATCCACAATGACCAATACTCTCTTTCATTTTTTAAACTACAGAGTTACTAATATTTCTGAAATTTAAAGACGATTGAGATAGGTATACAAATAAATCCCAAACGGACGAGTTTACCTATTGTAAAATTAGAATTACCACTAAGGGAGAAACAATTAACATAAAGTTATTAACTGATAACCTTTCTTTATTGCTACTCCCTCAAGGAAATATCTAAAGTCATGCAAGTTAAAATATCATACTACTAAACCAATATGTAAATAATTTAATTGAAAATATAAAGAAAAGAATATACATCTAGTCTTACTCGTATAATGCCACGAACCGCAAACACTTTATATCCATTATATTATTAATAGTTAATCTAAGTTCTATTTTCTGGTCACTTTAATATTTACTCTTATTACGCGTTAATCAGAGAAAGCATTATTCGAATACAACAATAATGATAGCCATTAGCATAAAACGAGTAAAAACACCGCGTAAACATGATATCAAAAAAACAGCAATATGTTAATGGCAGGCTTTATCGTGCGTTGTCAGTGATAACAATATAGTGGCGCTTAACAAATCTGTGATTTTTTCATATTGGAATATTCTTTATTTATATATCGTTTTATGGAGAAATCGTGTTAATTTTTATGTCATCCACAACGCCTATCCCTTTTATGAAGAAGGATTAACCTCGTCTCAGGAAAACGTATTAGAAGGCCCTCAAAATACAGATAAAAATAAAACCAAAATAATATTTCCTATGAGATATAATTTTAGTCACATAGTTTTTTTCACCTATTTTGGTGTATATTTTATATTAAATGCTCAGTAAGATAACCTGACGCACATAAATCACTTCTTAGTTTCTATAAAATATGGCAGAAAAATGATGAAAATCGACTTGAGCAATATGATAACAGAGAGTCGTAACCCCGCCAGTACCCATATTGATCAACTCTCAACACTCGATATACTGCGCGTTATCAACGATGAAGATAAACAAGTGGCGATTGCCGTTGAAAAAACCCTGCCCCAGGTTGCCCGTGTGGTTGATAAAGTGGCCGAAGCATTTCGTCAGGGTGGACGCTTAATCTATAGTGGCGCGGGCACCTCTGGGCGTTTAGGCATCTTGGATGCCAGTGAATGTCCGCCCACTTATGGGACAAAACCAGAACACGTGATCGGTTTAATTGCCGGCGGGCATCAAGCCATCCTGAAAGCGGTCGAAAATGCGGAAGACAATCGGCAATTAGGCGCAGAAGATCTTAAGGGGCTACACTTTAATCAAAAAGATATATTGGTCGGGATCGCTGCCAGTGGCCGGACACCTTATGTATTAGGCGCAATGGAATATGCCAAATCGGTTGGGGCAACGGTTGCCGGTATCAGTTGCAATCCAAACAGCCCAATGGCGCAGTTGGCTGATATTGCCATCACGCCTGTCGTGGGGCCAGAGGTGATCACAGGTTCATCCCGCATGAAAGCAGGAACGGCCCAAAAGTTGATCCTGAATATGATCACAACTGGTGCCATGATCCGCATTGGCAAGGTCTATGGTAATTTGATGGTTGATGTCGAAGCCACCAACGCCAAATTAATCGAACGTCAGAAAAACATTGTCATGGCCGCCACTGAGTGCAGCAGGGAAATGGCAGAACATGCCCTGAGCGCCTGTGGTGGTCACTGCAAAACCGCAATCGTAATGATTTTATCGGGCGTCAGTGCCGAAGAGGCCAAAGCATTACTGGCAGAGCACCAAGGGCTTATCCGGCCGGCTATCTCAACAGACCGATAATCATTGCCTCTTGAGAAGGGGTTATACATGGCTAAAATGCGTCAGGAAATGTTGGCCGAAATACTCGACGCCATTGGCGGGACGGGCAATGTTGCACATTGTGGAAATTGCATGACCCGCCTGCGGTTGACGCTACGGGATGATTCATTGGCCGATATATTCAGGTTGAAGCAAATTGCCGGGGTGTTGGGCGTCATAGAGACGGATGACCAGCTCCAGATTGTCCTCGGCCCCGGCAAGGCCCAAACAGCCGCAGACAGGATGAAAACGCTATTAAGTGAACCTCCCTCTGCCGCTCCTCATCCTGACAAGTTAAAAGCTATCGCCACTGCCAATAAAAAACAGCTCAAAGAAAAACAAACCCGCTCAGTCCATAAATTTCTGGCAAAATTTGCCACAATCTTTACGCCCTTGATCCCCGGATTTATCGCGGTCGGTCTGTTATTGGGTTTTGCTACCCTGCTGGAGCAGGTTCTTATCAAAGAAGTGCCCCATCCCAACGCCATATTGATTGAGATGGTCGGCTATATGAAAATTTTCAGCAAAGGCATGTTCAGCTTCTTGGGCATTTTGATTGGCTACAATGCACAAAAAGCCTTTGGCGGCTCAGGAGTTAACGGAGCCATCATCGCCTCGCTATTTGTACTGGGTTATCACGCCGAAGCCACCAGTGGGTTCTATTCCGGTATCAGCCATTTCTTTGGCTTCGCCATTGACCCACGAGGCAATATCATCGGGGTGTTGATTGCTGCTATTCTTGGCGCTTGGGTGGAAAAACAGATCCGCAACATCATGCCCTCTGATCTGGATATGATCCTGACTTCCGCAATGACCCTGCTTATCATGGGCGCCGTCACATTTATCGTCATTATGCCTGTCGGAAGTTATCTGTTCAGCGTGATGTCATGGTTATTCGTGAACTTGAATGGCAATCCATTCGGCACAGCCGTTTTGGCAGGACTGTTCTTAATCGCCGTGATGTTTGGTGTGCATCAGGGTTTTATCCCCGTCTATTTTGCGCTGATGGAGTCACAAGGGTTCAATTCCCTTTTCCCTATTCTGGCGATGGCAGGAGCGGGGCAAGTCGGTTCCGCACTGGCGTTATATGTCAAAGCGGCAAAAGGCACTTTGCTGCGTACTCAGATCAAAGGAGCCATCATTCCGGGTTTTCTGGGAATTGGGGAACCGTTGATTTATGGCGTCACCCTTCCCCGCGTCAAACCGTTTGTCACGGCCTGCCTCGGTGGTGCCACAGGGGGGTTCTTTATCGGCCTGATGGCTTGGTGGGGATGGCCTGTCGGATTAAACAGTGTTTTCGGCCCCTCCGGGCTGGTTGCCCTGCCACTGATGACATCCAACAGTGGCATTTTCACGGGCATGGCAGTCTATGGTGCCGGGCTGATCGTCGCTTATATCGCTGGCTTCATACTCACATTACTCTTCGGCAGCAAGAATATCGATTTGAGCTGATCAGCCAAACCAGATTAAAGGCACACAAGCGGCGGTCAAAACTCCCATGGTGATATTGAATATAAACCACGCGCGGCGGCTTCCCAGTAACCGGCCAATCAGTGAACCGAGAACCAGCCAGAGGGCACCCGTAAGCAGATTGGCGATAAGCATCACGATACTGATAACAAAAATGGAATGGTTGTAGAACTCTCCGGCCAGACTGTAACTACTGACTGCCCCCAATCCCATTAACCAGGTTTTTGGATTCAAAAACTGCAATAGCCAACCTTGATGAATTTTGATTGGAGCACCTGCCGAGGTTGTCGTGTCCAGCCGCTGATAATGCGAAGTGGCTGTTTTCCAGGCCAGCCATAATAAATACAGGCATCCTAGCACTTTCAACCCCGTATAGATGGCAGGATAAATCAGCAGTAACGCGGCAACACCAAACGCAGACAGCAGCAAAATGGTCTGCATTCCCAACACAATACCCAGACACAGCGGGATGGAGCGGCGGAGACCAAAATTCGCGCCCGATGAGGTCAGCAACAAATTGTTTGGGCCCGGTGTGACAGCGGAAATAAACATAAATATACTGAGTGAAAATATCAGGCTTACAGTCATGGGTAGATTCCCCTCCCACCCCAAGTTAACATTTCTTTGCGAGAAAATAGCAGTATGTTATTTCACACTCAAGATAACTAATCATGAAATCAATTCACTATAAAGTATCAGCGCATTATCAGGAGCAATCACGATGATCATCCCGTGGCAGCAATTGGAAACCCATACACTCCTCAACTTGATTGAAAGTTTTGTTCTGCGGGAAGGGACTGATTACGGCGAACAGGAAAAAACGCTCGAACAAAAAGTGCAGGATGTTAAACATCAGCTTGAACGCGGTGAGGTTCTGTTGGTATGGTCTGAATTACATGAAACCGTTAATATCTTGCCCAAAGCGACGTTCCGCCCATGAGGTTCCGCTTGCTTTATTCATTCTGATTGACTGATCCGCCAATTTTATTGATAAGGAGTCTGTTCATGTCTGCCAAACATCCCGTCATCGCAATCACTGGCTCCAGTGGCGCAGGAACCACCACAACCAGTGTCGCCTTTCGCAAGATTTTCCAGCAATTTGACGTCACCGCCGCACTGATAGAAGGGGATAGTTTCCATCGTTATACTCGTCCTGAAATGGATGCCGAGATTCGGAAAGCAAGAGAACAGGGCAGACATATCAGCTACTTTGGGCCAGCCGCCAATGATTTCAGCATGCTGGAGAAAACCTTTTTTGACTATGGGGAAACGGGCAATGGTCGCTGCCGAAAATATCTCCATACCTATGATGAAGCCGTCCCCTATAACCAATTGCCGGGGACTTTCACACCGTGGGAACCCTTGCCGTCAAACACAGATGTGCTGTTTTATGAAGGGTTGCACGGGGGGGTTGTCACGCCACAACACAATGTCGCCAGCCATGTTGACCTGTTGATTGGCGTTGTGCCTATCGTCAACTTAGAGTGGATACAAAAACTCATCCGTGATACCAGCGAGCGCGGGCATTCCAGAGAAGCGGTCATGGATTCCGTTGTCCGCTCAATGGATGATTATATCCGCTATATCACTCCCCAATTTTCACGTACCCACATTAATTTCCAGCGTGTTCCTACCGTTGATACCTCTAACCCTTTCTCTGCCAAGGCTATTCCCTCACTGGACGAAAGCTTTATCGTGATCCGCTTCCGCGGTCTCACTCAAATTGATTTTCCTTATTTGCTGGCCATGCTTCAGGGTTCATTTATTTCCAGCATAGATACTATTGTCGTTCCCGGAGGAAAAATGGGGCTGGCAATGGAATTAATTATGGCGCCGCTGGTTAAGCAATTACTGGAAGGCAAAAAAATCTCATAATTTTCCTATTTATATCCTATGAACTTCAAGTTGCCGCTCGCAAGACGAAAGTCGCTTATTAATGACGAGTCTATTTTTAATAAAGCAGGTAACAAAAAATAACGTTACCTGTTTCATTTAAATAAATAGGCCGTTTTTTAACAATAAATTAGGTGATAGAAATAAATGTAAAATCAACAAGGCCATCTTTTTTGCCAAACTTCTGGTAATCTGACAACCCGTTTAATAGGCTGAAGCGATACAGGAGGAGACAGAAACGTTTTCCTGTGTTACAAACAAGGCTACAAACGTGGACTGGCAAGGTATATGGATTAAGATCAATATGCCAGCATTCCCGTATCCTGATAATCCATATAAAGTTCCCGTTTGTCAGTTTTTCAGCAAGTTATATGTTAAGCTATTGACTTTATAAAGCCAGCCTGAAGAGAAACCCAGTTTCTCACATCATAAGGGCAGAAATAACAACAGAGGATAAAGCGAATGGTTCTCGGCAAGCCACAAACAGACCCTACTCTTGAATGGTTTTTGTCACACTGCCATATTCACAAATATCCATCCAAGAGCACGCTTATTCATCAAGGCGAGAAAGCAGAAACGCTTTACTACATTGTTAAAGGTTCAGTTGCTGTTCTAATAAAAGATGAAGAAGGTAAGGAAATGATTCTCTCTTATTTAAATCAGGGAGATTTTATCGGTGAACTTGGATTGTTTGAAGAGGGGCAAGAACGTACTGCATGGGTGCGGGCAAAAAGTGCCTGTGAAGTGGCTGAAATTTCCTATAAGAAATTTCGCCAGTTAATTCAGGTCAATCCTGACATTCTGATGCGTTTATCTGCTCAGATGGCAAGTCGCCTGCAAACCACTTCCGAAAAAGTAGGTAACTTAGCCTTTCTGGACGTGACCGGCCGTATCGCCCAGACGTTGCTCAATTTGGCCAAACAGCCGGATGCAATGACGCACCCTGATGGTATGCAAATCAAAATCACACGTCAGGAAATTGGGCAGATTGTGGGTTGTTCCCGTGAAACGGTTGGCCGTATTTTGAAAATGCTCGAAGATCAAAACCTGATCTCTGCACATGGTAAAACCATCGTGGTTTATGGGACACGTTAATTCCCGATAAACCTGAAATCCAGCCAGTGCAACCTGTTGCTTCGCACTGGCTTTTTTATGGCTTCACCTGTTTTGGGCTAACCATCGGGATATCGCCATCTCCAGCCGTATCATGCCCTCGGCGATGTCATCCTCAGGAATAATCAATGAAGGGGTAAAGCGCAAAATGCTGTCTCCCGCACTCAATAACACCAATCCCAGTTCCGCCGCTTGCTGCAAGATTTCTCTGGCCTTACCCTGATATTCTGCTTGCAATACCGCCCCAATCAGCAAACCCATGCCACGAAATTCTTGGAAAATGCCATACTTTTGGTTCATCCTTTCCAGGGCATGGATGATCATATCGTGACGTTTTTCCACGCCTGCCAGCACTTCCGGCGTGTTGATAATATCCAGTGCGGCACAGCCGACAGCACAAGCCAATGGATTTCCGCCATACGTCGTGCCATGCGCACCGGTTTCCATGGCTGCCGCGATGGTATCGGTCGTTAACATCGCACTGATCGGGAAACCGCCGCCCAGCGCCTTTGCGGTCGTCAAGATATCCGGCTGTACGCCATAATGCTGGTAAGCATACAACTTGCCTGTACGCCCCATCCCACTTTGCACTTCATCAAAAACCAACAGAGCCTGATGCTTATCGCACAATTCACGCACGCCATGCAGAAACGCCATTGTTGCAGGCGTGACGCCCCCTTCCCCTTGAATCGGCTCTAAGACAACAGCACACGTGTGATCATCAATCACCGCTCTGACCGCATCCAAATCATTAAAAGGCACATGGATAATATCCGCCGGTTTGGGGCCAAATCCTTCGGCATATTTCGGCTGTCCTCCGACCGAAACAGTGAAAAAGGTGCGTCCATGAAACGCCTGATGAAAAGCAATAATTTTGGTTTTATTGGGATGATGGCGAGTAATCGCATAACGACGAGCCAATTTAAAGGCGGCTTCATTGGCTTCCGCGCCTGAATTAGCGAAAAAGACCTTCTGCGCAAAGGTTGCATCAATCAATTTTTGTGCAAAGGTTAAGGCTGGTTCATTGGTAAAAATATTGCTGAGATGCCACAATTTTTCACCTTGCTGTTTCAGGGCATTCACCAAAGCCGGATGACAGTGCCCCAAAGCCAATACCGCGATACCGCCGGCAAAATCAATATATTCTTTACCCTGTTGATCCCATATTCGGCTCCCTTGCCCTCTGACAGGAATAAAACTCGCCGGCGCATAAACAGGCAACATCACCTGATCATAGGTACTTCGGTTTGTTGCTTTGCTTTCTCCCATTTCCCTCACCTTATTTTTATCTGCTTGTCGTACTTCAAGATACATTTATTATCCCCCGCAGCGCGGGGGATAATAAGCGGCTTTTGTCTTGCGAGCGGCAACTTGAAATTTATCGGGTATATTTACCATTTCAAAGTGAAATAATAGTCATAAAATATGAATAAAAAATCACACAAAGGCAAATAAAAAATAACGAATGAGGAAATGTGATGGTATCTGGATTAATATTTGAGGAAATTATTCAATAATTCATGCCCCTGCTCACTCAGAATACTTTCCGGATGAAATTGCACCCCTTCCAGTGGCAGAGTACGGTGACGTATTCCCATAATTTCATCGACATCACCATTGCGCTGACTCCATGCTGTCACTTCAAATGAAGCAGGCAGCGTTTCTGCGGCAATCACCAGAGAGTGGTAACGTGTGACAGTTAATGGATGAACCAATCCTTTAAATACCCCTTGCTGGCTATGGTGAATTAAACTGGTTTTTCCATGCATCACTTCACGCGCTTTAACAATGCTGGCACCAAAAGCCTGACCTATCGCCTGATGCCCCAGGCACACACCGAGGATGGGCAATTTCCCGGCAAAATGTGAAATGGCTTCCAGCGAGATCCCGGCTTCATTTGGCGTGCAAGGGCCGGGAGAAATAACTAAATGCGTCGGCGCCAACGCTTCAATATCTTCAAGCTGTAGCTCATCATTGCGCTTAACTAAAACCTCTGTCCCTAACTCGCAAAAATATTGATATAAATTGAATGTAAAAGAATCGTAGTTATCTATTATGAGTAACATAGGAGTATATCCTACTGATTATTATAGTTTTATAAGTTCCTGCCCCACAGGGGTATTATGCATTCTGTATGACAGTAAAAACAGGTAAAGCAGTACCAACAGCAACGGGGGGACTCATCATACCACAGACGCATTTTTAAAATAGGGGTACGGGAATCACATCGCCATGATGCCCTGCTGTGACAACGTAGAAATGGCAGAAAGAGGGATGATTCAGAGAGAGCTAACGGTACTCAAACAACCATGAATGATTATCCGAATACCGTATGATGCCGGGTTCGAGCTGTTAAGGCTCAACCTTGGCAGACAAGATCACAATGGGTTTCACCGGCACATTTTGATAAGGACCCACATTTTCTGTTTTGACTTGAGAAATTTTATCAACCACGTCCATACCTTTTACGACCTTGCCAAAGACGGCATAACCGAAGTCACGCTGCCCGTGGTCAAGGAAAGCATTATCGGTCACGTTAATAAAAAACTGGCTGGTTGCGCTGTCCTTATCTGCGGTACGCGCCATCGCAATCGTGCCACGCAGATTACGCAAACCGTTATCGGCTTCATTTTTAATAGGGTCCTTGGTAGCCTTCTGCTTCATCTCTTTTGTGAAGCCGCCACCCTGAATCATAAAACCTGGGATCACACGATGAAAGATAGTGTTGTTATAAAATCCCTCATTGACATACTCAACGAAATTCTTGGTAGAAATGGGTGCCTTATTACTCTCTAACTCAAGTTCGATTTCTCCGGCTGATGTGACCAGCTTCACGTGAGTTTCAGCGGCCAATGCCGGGACAGCTATCGCACTGATAGCACAAGCAGTCATAAGCGACACAAAAATACGTTTAAACATTGATGGTTCCTTTATTTTTGAGGTCAACAATAAAACTCATAACAACAAAACTCATTAAGTGTAATTCCCAATAGAATGAAGTTCCAAAGATTTACCTACATTTACGAGTATTTTAGTTGAGTGGGGAGAAAATCTATTCATACGACTTTATATTCGCATAGTTAGGCAAAGGTTATTTCGAGAATAACCTGCATATTGGTATGCTTTCTGTGCCAAGGAGGCTAATTATCGTATTAATTAAGCATGGAATGATAGGAACTGAGATTCCGATTCAAATTTAGGCGGATAACAATTGCAGAACTATGGGTATCGTCACCAATGCAATAACGAGAGAAATAATAATAGAAAGGGAAATAGTTTCCTGTTTGAAACCGTACTTATTCGCAAAGACATACACGCCTGCACCGATAGGCTGTGCAGCCATAATAATAGCAGTAATCAGCCAAACATTATCAATCTGCTGCATGCCAAACAGATAATAGGCGCAGATAAACGTAACCAATGGTTGTATCCCTAGTTTGAGTAACAACATCGGCACAGCTAGTTTTAACGCTTCTCCATTGATATGCTCTTTGACCTTAAGTCGAGATAATCCTAACCCCAAAGCGAATAACGCAGTTGGGCCTGCGGCATTACCAAGAAAACTTGCAAATGATTGCAGGGATCTCGGAACAGGAATATGAAAACAGACAAAAACCAATCCCGCCATCACTGATACGGTCAACGGATTAGTCAATATAGCCCTTGATGCTTTAATAAGACTTTGGTTAATGGATATTTTGCTGTCAGATTGTCGCACTGAAAACACATCATAAGTGATGATAACGGCCATAATCGCAGGAATATTGTGCAAAATGGTGGCAATAGCAGCAGGCAATGCGGCAGGTTCACCATAAACCGAAATCAGAATTGGAATCCCCATATATCCAGTAGTGCCATAACATGCCCCCATACTTAAAATTGAAGACTGTGGCAAATCAATCCTCATTATTTTTGCAATTAATGTTCCTAAAATATACACCATGCCAATACCAATCAGAGTAGCGCCAATAAATCCCCACTGTTGCAATTCACTCATATCTGCTCGCACAATGGCAAGAAACAATAAGGCAGGCAGGGCGATATAAAGCACATAATCATTGATTAACTGATCAGAATGTCCACTATCAGGACACAAGCGGCCAAAACAATATCCGATAAAGATAACTAAAAATATTGGTGCAACCGTCATAAACATTTGGGCTGACTCCACATAAGCTTTTATATAACGGCACGAAAATTTCCCTGGTGCATTAGGCGCATTGTCACTATTCAGAATAAACATCGGCTAATTTTTTGATAATATTGCGGCAACCATTTAATTTTGTTAAATAAATAATTCCTTCCTTATCATTAAATTTATCAATGATGGCAACAAGGACAACACTATGAAGCAAGATATTCCCATTAATCGTTTTGATGGACGTGGTATAACGCTTGAGCAACTGCGTGCGTTTGTATTCGTCGCTACGCATCGTGGATTCGCTAAAGCGGGTGAAGAGCTAGGTCGCACACAACCTACGCTTAGTCTTAGTATTAAACGACTTGAAGAAGATATCGGATGTCGTTTAATTGATCGGCGCCAAGGATCTATTATTGGATTGCCTGATGAAGGTAAACAACTATTACCGGCTGCCAGAGACATTCTTTCCCGCATGACGCAAGCGCTACAATCAGTGAAAAAATTCCAGTTGAGAGGCAAAATTGCACTTGGTGTTCCCGATGATTTCAGCATTAAAAATCTGCACAAAGCTATCGCTTGGTGTCTGGCTGAACATCCCGAATTAAAAATAGAAATTACCGCAGCCTCATCACCTGAACTTTCTGTCTTATTAGAAAAACGGCAACTAGATATAGCCATTACTAAAGAAATGGCAGGACAGCCAATCAATGCCAATAATAAAAACATCTTGAGCATTGAGCCATTACATTGGGTTGCTTCAAAAATCGAATACTTCAATACACTGCGAGAAATTCCACTGGTTATTTTTCCTGATGGCTGTGTCATTCGCCAATGTGCCATAAAAGCACTGGAAGATGTGGGTAAACCTTACTTCTTTGCGTATGTTAGTGCTTCATTTGAGAACGTGAAAAGTGCAGTAGAACACGGTTTGGGAATTGGGTTATTGCCACGTCACTCATTAACCGATGCGCTGTATGTATTGTCTTCCGAGCATGATGTACCCAGTGTTCCAGCAATTCAACTTGTTTTACAGGTTACTGCTCAAGGAGAACTATACACGCTATTTGCTGATTACCTGCGCCGTTCATTGTCGGAATAAAGTTCACCTGTCCACAAGCGGTTGCTCTCGGTATAATCACCGCGCTATTTTGTGTATTCCTCAGGGAGATAACCATTTTGACCATCAAGAACTACAACTATCATATGACCCACTTTGTCACGAGTGCACCTGACATTCGCCACCTGCCTCAAGATGTGGGCATTGAGGTCGCGTTTGCCGGTAGGTCAAATGCGGGTAAATCCAGTGCCCTGAATGCACTGACCCGCCAGAAGAGCCTTGCGCGTACCAGTAAAACCCCCGGCCGTACCCAGTTGATTAACCTGTTCGAAGTGGAAGAAGGGATTCGTCTGGTCGATTTGCCGGGCTATGGCTACGCTGAAGTCCCCGAAGAGATGAAACGTAAGTGGCAGAAAGCCTTGGGGGAATATCTCCAGAAGCGCGAATGCCTGTTAGGGCTGGTGGTTTTGATGGATATCCGTCATCCGCTGAAAGATCTGGATAGGCAAATGATCGAATGGGCTGTTGTGATGCAGGTGCCTGTCATGGTATTGCTCACGAAAGCCGATAAACTGGCATCCGGTGCCCGTAAGAGTCAACTGGCGAAAGTGCGTCAGGAATTAGCCTCATTGGAAGGTGATGTTCAGGTCGAATACTTTTCCGCCCTGAAAAAAATCGGCATCGATAAACTAGAGCAACAACTCAACCTGTGGTTCAACCAACCTGCCATTGAAGTGGAATAAACCGGACATAAAAAAACGCCCCAGTCAAAAGAGATGACTGGGGCAGCTAATATTCAGCTAAATCCGATTACGTGAAGTAAAAGGTCTGAAAGATAGAACATCTTACCTCTGTACCCTACGCCGATAACTTTAACCTATTCCTTTCAGCAAAAAAAGCCTTTTTTGTAATTAATTTTCACTAATTACCTCGATTCAGCCGTTAAAATTTAAGCAATAATGGTTATTATCGCGTCATTTATGTAGTTTAATTACATATTTATGAGATCCAGATCTAATCTAAAACCTAACCTAAATTCCTTGTTATAAGCCTGTTTATGGCATAATGGCGCTAATTTTAGTTCATTAAACAAGCAGTAATTTCATAAAAATCATTCAATAAAAAAAGAACCCCATTTCTGCGGCTCTTCTTCCATTTTTTTGGCGGCTTTTTGCTAAAAGTCAATTTTTGATAAAAACCAAAGGGTCTATCAGTGTGCCTGATCCCAATTATCACCCAGCCCAATATCCACTTTTAACGGCACATCAAGCTGCATACTTTGTTCCATCAGCTCCCTGATTTTCTGCCCTGCGGTTTCCAGCGCTGATTCATGCACTTCAAATACCAGCTCATCGTGAACCTGCATGATCATGCGCACATCGGGCTGCTCACTGACAATCCAGTTATCTACCGCAATCATCGCCAATTTGATGATATCCGCTGCCGTGCCCTGCATCGGTGCGTTGATGGCTTCACGCTCTGATGCCTTACGGCGCATGGCGTTACGCGATTTGATATCCGGCAGGTACAACCGACGGCCTTCCAACGTTTCGACAAATCCATGATCCGCCGCTTGCTGGCGTGTACGCTCCATATAAGCCAACACCCCCGGATAACGTTCAAAATAGAGATCCATATAGCGTTGTGCTTCACCACGCGGAATACCTAACTGGCGGGATAAACCAAACGCACTCATGCCATAAATCAGGCCAAAGTTAATCGCCTTGGCACTGCGGCGCTGCTCGCTGGTCACCTGTTCCAATGGCACGCCAAACACTTCCGCCGCCGTCGCGCGGTGGATATCCTTACCTTGGGCGAATGCCTCCAACAAGCCTTTGTCCTGCGACAAGTGCGCCATAATACGCAATTCAATCTGTGAATAGTCCGCCGCCATAATGCGGTAGCCTTCCGGCGCAACAAATGCCTGACGGATGCGTCGCCCTTCACCATTGCGGACAGGAATGTTTTGCAAATTGGGATCACGGGAAGAGAGACGTCCCGTTGCCGTCACCGCCTGATGATAAGAGGTATGAACACGATGGGTCAGTGGGTGTACCATCTGAGGCAACTTATCCGTATAGGTGGATTTCAGTTTTGCCAGACCACGATGTTCCAAAATCACTCTGGCTAATTCATGGTTCTCCGCCAACTCTTCCAGCACCTCTTCATTCGTTGAGGGAGCGCCATTCGGCGTCTTTTTCAATACCGGCAACTGCATTTTTTCAAATAAAATCACTTGTAGCTGTTTGGGTGACGCCAGATTGAATTCTTCCCCTGCCAGTTCATAAGCGGCTTTTTCCAGCTCACCCAAACGCGCGGTGATCTCCTTTGAATGTTCTGCCAGCGTTTGCGCATTGATCAGCACGCCGGTTCTTTCCATACGGGACAGCACTGGCACCAACGGCATTTCGATCTGCTGGAAAACTTTTAGCAGGGTTAGGGTGCTCTCTAATTGAGGATACATCTCCTGATGCAGTCTCAAAGTCACATCCGCATCTTCCGCCGCATATTTTGCCGCTTCTTCCAAGGGAATTTGATTGAAGGTGAGTTGTTTTTTGCCCTTGCCCGCAATCTCTTCGAATGTGGTGGTTTTATAACCCAAATGACGATCCGCAAGGCTATCCATATCATGCCGCCCTGCCACACTGTTCAAAACATACGATTCCAGCATGGTATCAAAAACAATGCCATTCAGGGCAACGTCATAACGCGCCAGCACGCCCCGATCAAATTTCAGGTTTTGACCAATTTTAGGCAGGTTAGCATCCTCCAGCAGTGGCTTTAAGGCGGCAAGAACCTCATGTAATTCCAGTTGCAGCGGCGCATCCAGATAATCGTGTCCCAATGGCAGATAAGCGGCTTCAACGTTTGGCTCTCCCACAGCAATGGCAAAAGACATCCCCACCAGATTGGCTGTCAGCGTATCAAGACTGTCAGTTTCAGTATCAAAAGAGAATACCGGCGCCTGCTTAAGCTTTTCAATCCACTCCTCCAGAGACTGGCGTTCAAGAATCGTTTGATAACTTTCCGGTGAAATAGCCGGTGAAATTTTAGCAGCGGTCGGCGTAGCGGGAATGGATTCTGCCTTGGTACTGGCAGCAGCCGATTTCTGTCCATTGCTTTCCAACCAACTGCCATTCTGTACGTCTGCGATCCAACGTTTAAATTCATAATGGCTGAACAGCGCCAATAACTCATCCGCATCCGGCGGCATAACTGAAAGATCCAGACAAGTTTTATCCAGCTCAACATCGGTTTTGATGGTCGCCAATTGGTAGGAAAGATAGGCCACCTCTTTATGCTGCTCCATCTTACCGCCCAATGTCTTGGCGCCACGGAAACCGAGTGAGGCAATGTCATCAAGTCGGGCATAGATATCATCTAATCCACCAATTCCCTGCAACAGCCCCAACGCGGTCTTCTCCCCCACGCCCGGCACGCCCGGAATGTTATCGGAAGAATCCCCCATCAGGGCGAGAAAATCGATCATCAGTTCAGGGGGAATACCATATTTTTCCTTAACCCCTTCCGGCCCCAAGATGGTGTTGGTCATGGTGTTAATCAGGGTGATATTTGGCGTCACTAATTGCGCCATATCCTTATCTCCCGTGCTGATCAGCACCGAACGGCCTTCTTTTTCCGCCTGCAAAGCCAAAGTACCGATAACATCGTCAGCTTCAACGCCTGATACCACCAGAATGGGCAGTCCCATTGCCTTAACCATCTTGTGCAACGGTTCAATTTGCAAACGCAAATCATCCGGCATGGGTGGCCGATGAGATTTATATTCAGCAAAAAGTTCATCACGGAACGTTTTACCCTTGGCATCAAACACGACCGCCACATGACTGGGTTTATACTGCATGATCAAACTTCGCAGCATGTTCAGCACGCCATACATGGCGCCCGTCGGCTCTCCTGAACGGTTGGTCAGTGGCGGAAACGCATGGTATGCACGATAAAGGTATGAAGAACCATCAACCAAAATCAGGGGATTGTCTGCTATCTGTGCCATAAAATTTTCTTCGTCGTTCTGAGGGATGAATGGGTATGAATAAAGAATAGAATGCCATACTGTGTCGTTATAGACGAATTTTGCGGGCATTTTCTCGTATCAACTCGCATATTGTGACAAATATTCTGATAGGTATATTGTGGATAACTTTGTGCACAAAAAAATGGCACATAAACCAGATTTATGTTTATCACCACAAAGAGTGAATAACAGGAGGTAAAAATCAATGAATTACGCGAAATATTAATGAAATATGACAACCGCTTTAAAATCACTGACTTGTGGATATTACCAGAGTTTATGTTATGAAAGGTGTTTTTCGGCAGGTGTTGTGCCAACTCTCTTATAGCTGGCACAACACCTATATTACTTTATTATATCAATACTCGCGTTTTTGTTTCTTTACGCCACCCTCTTGCGACTTATTTTTTGTTCAGCAGATAGTTCACGACTTCAGAGAACTTCCGGGCGTAATCCAACGCGGAACTGGTATCAACACCACCGTTGTTAATCAAATATTTGCCATTAACAAAGACCGCCGGAACACCGCGCAGGTTGAAATCTTGGGCAGCCTGACGCTCTTTGGCGGCGACAGATTGCACGATAAAGCTGTTCAGGGCTGCATCATATTCTTCACCGGAGATACCCGCTTTGATGAAAGCATTACGGATATCGTCCTTGCTACCGATGGTTTGGCTTTTCTGAATGCCCTCAAACAAAATAGGCGTGACTTTATCTTCAACCTTCATGACAATGGCAACCGCCCAAGCGTCGGTCAATGCCTTACCCAAAGGCCCCAGAAAATCCACATGATAACGAGCATGAGTCACACCTGCTGGCAAGTTTTTCTCAACCGTAGCAGGAACATGGTAAATATTCTCGAACTGATAACAGTGAGGACAATAAAAAGAGAAAAACTCCACCACTTGAGGCTGATTCGCCACCGGCTCTCTTAACTCGGTATACTGTTTGCCTTCAGAAAAACCAGAAGCAGACGCATTAAATGCCATGAACGCTCCCACCAGTGCTAGCCAAAATTTCTTCATAATGGTCTCCAAAAATTAATACATCGGGTTGAGCTGTAAAGGGGGTTCCTGTAACAGCCGGACTTGTTCAGAAAAAAGACTCACTTGCTTATGCCAGAAATCACTCTCCGCCATCCACGGGAACGCTTTTGGAAAAGCCGGATCTTGCCAGCGACGGGCAACCCAAGCCAAATAATAGACCATTCGCATCGCACGCAGAGGCTCTATTAATGCCAATGTCTTGGGATCAAATGCCATAAACTGACCATATGACTCAAGCAAGATATCCAACTGAACCAACCGTTCTTGCCGTGAGCCATTGAGCAACATCCACAAATCCTGAACCGCAGGACCATTGCGGGCATCATCAAGATCCACAAACCAGGCTTCATCACGCCACAAGATATTCCCCGCATGGCAATCCCCATGCAGCCGCAATACTTGCCAGTTATCGTGCCATTGGCTGGCAACGGCCTGATTTAATCCATCCAACGCAGCCAGAAAACCCGGTTTATGTCTGGCGGGAATAAGCTCACATTCAGCCAAATATTGATACGGCTGATATAAATATTCATTAAGATTAAGCGTAGGACGGGCAGAGAATGTTTTCTTTGCGCCAATTTGATGTATTCTTCCCAGCAATCGCCCAACATCCTCCAATTGGTCAAAATTGTCTGATTCATACTGACGCCCTCCCACACTGGGGAAAATGGCAAAAAAGAAACCGCCATGGCTGAGCACCGTCTGCCCGTCAAACATCAAGGGCGCAGCTATCGGCAAATCGGCTTGCTGCAATTCATGAGCAAAATCATGTTCCTCTTGGATCTGCTGTTGGCTCCAGCGCAGAGGACGGTAAAATTTCACGACATAACGTTTGCGGTTTTCGTCCATGAACTGATACACCCGATTCTCATAGCTATTCAGCTCGGTCAAACCTGAATCAAGGTACAGGCCAGACTGCACTAAAGCATCCATAATTAAATCTGGTGTAATATTCTGAAAATTAAAAGCCTTCGGTTCCGTCACAACACAGTTCTCTCTTGATCAATCTTTAATAATACCGCGGGCGCGCAACAACGCAGTCTTAAAATCTTCTTCATAATCTTTTTTCAATCCGGGGATTTCTGCATCGCTATCCGTACCGCGCATTTTCAGGTGATAAATCAAAATATCATCCGTTAATTCAGATAGCTGCCCGGTGAATCCCGCTTCATCAGCCAGTTTCTGCAACAGTGCCACCAAATTTAAATCCGGCTCATTCTTCCATACTGGGTGTAAAAGTTCGATAACTTCATTGAGACGGTGATACTTCATCTCTCGTTCCTTATAAATACGATACAAATTAGCAAGATTAATGGCTCTGAGAAAGCATTGGTCTGTCAATCAGCGTAAAGTTATACTAAAACTATCATAAAATCACGTTAGCAACTATTTATCTAATTTATTATTTGTTTACCATGTTTTTCTATTTGAAATCAAAAAAAACGTGGGTACAATTACTATACTTTTTAGTCATCCAGAGTATTCCTGTATAACGCTCTTGATGCTGAAGATTAGCAACAGACATCAATTTATTATCTTGTAAACCGCACTTACGATACCAAATAGCAAGGGTATAACAATCGCTTGTGAGTAATAAGTGAAGTGGAGTTGTCTCCACAATTCAAGCTATACCTTCATGCGTATTGTAAAATTCCAAAAATATTAAGCTGCTGTTGGAAAAGCAGCAAGGGACGTTTTTGCTTGTATTTATCAATGCCATGATGTGCTGTGTGGCGATAAAGATAAGTTGTAAGTTTCATAAGGAATAATGGTAGTTTTTTGATTTTAAAGGTTAAAATTCCAAGGCCGTTTTCTCATATCAGATTTGATTATGAAGGGGGGAATGATGTTCTTCCATAGTGTCAACAAAAGTAATATGATTATTTTTTCGTTAATACTGGGAATGGTCATTTTATTTTTATCTTTTAAAAATAGCCAATTAGGGATTATCGATTACGCCGATAAACATTGTCAGAAGAATACAATCTGTTTGATTGATATGAATAAAATTATTCCTTTTGACTGGGACAAAATGTATATCATCGACAAAGGCATAACGCCTGAGGATATTGAAAAAATTATCGGTGCCAGGCTTAATGATGAAACCAGCCTTTTTTATAAAATTATTTTTGTCAGAGATCAGGAAGTGATTTATTCGGATGAATATCATCCAGCCGATGACTCTTATATGAAAAAATTTCTTAAGCTTAATTTTCATTATCCTTATGAAAGGGAAGGAAATTACTTTAGTCACTATGCCGTTTCCAAAGATAATTCCATTCTTTCAGTAAAGATTGAAAATGAACCGCTTGTGAGTGATAAAATTTATTACAGCATTTCTCCTTCTAATGCACAGCAAATTAGAGGGAGAGATCGATAAGTTTTATCTGATTTTTCTATGGAATATTCTTTTATATTTCAATCTATTGAGTGCAGGCCGTTGTTTGTATGTGGCCTGCACTTTTTTGTTTATGTTTATTTTTTTCTTGTGCCTATTTTGTTGTTTTTAGACGGCTTGTAAGATTGATTTTTACTGCCAGACTGTTTTAATAAAGAGGGATTGTCTTTGTTCGTGGTATTATCTTTTACATTGTTCTTTACCGTTTCTGGTTTATTGTTTTGATCTCGTAGGCGTTTTTCTAAAGCACAGACAACCTTTATGTACTCCAAAGTGCGAGTTAATCCTTTTATCAGGCGCGCGTCTTTATCTGCCTGAGCATATTCGAGCTGTTTTTCCAATGTTTTTTTCTTAATTTCACATCCTGCTTTACCTTGGTTTGCATCGGCTGCATTCATACTGAAAACGATCAATACAGATAAGATCACTGTTTTCGACATCATGAATTATTCCTAATATTTTTAGGTGACTTACCCGAAATTTTATACGCTGATCCCGATTTGAGCCTGACAATTCCTCTGGACTGACAACGGAAAGGAAGGTGAAGGAGGCTTTTATCTTTTTTATTGTGAATGAGGCTATAATGCCCCTTTAGTTGTTTCCGCTCTCGGGGTTAAATAGAATGTTGAGTTATCGCCATAGCTTCCATGCCGGCAACCATGCGGATGTGTTAAAGCACATCGTGCAAAGCCTGATCATTGAAGCACTTAAAGTAAAAGAAAAACCTTTCCTGTATCTGGATACTCACTCTGGCGCAGGCCGTTATCAATTGAGTGGGGAACATGCTGAACGTACGGGAGAGTACCTGGAAGGGATTGCCCGTATTTGGCAACGTGATGATATCCCTGAAGAATTGGCGACATATTTGGATGCTGTGAAAGCGCTAAATCCACAAGGTTCTTTACGCTATTACCCGGGTTCTCCGCTGATTGCGCGTCACTTATTGCGGGAGCAGGATGAACTTAATCTGAGTGAATTGCATTCCAGTGATTTTCCTTTGTTACGCACGGAATTCTCCCGTGACAGACGTGCCCGTGTCCTGCGGGAAGATGGCTTCCAGCAGTTAAAATCAAAATTGCCGCCAAGAAGTCGTCGTGGCTTTGTGTTGATCGACCCCTCTTATGAACTGAAATCAGATTATCGGCATGTCGTTCAAGGCATTCAGGAAGGGTATAAGCGCTTTGCGACCGGCACTTATGCGTTGTGGTATCCCGTTGTTCTGCGTCAACAGATCAAACGCTTGGTGAAGGAACTTGAAGCAACAGGTATCCGCAATATTTTAAAAATTGAACTTGGTGTGCGGCCTGACAGCGATCAACGGGGTATGACGGCATCCGGCATGATCGTCATTAATCCGCCGTGGAAATTAGAGCAGCAGATGAAAACAATATTGCCGTGGCTGCATCAGGTACTGGTTCCTGAAGGGATAGGGCATACATCAGTCGAGTGGATTGTCCCTGAATAAAGTAAGGACTCATAGAGCGTCTAATATCGGTCATTACCTCTGAACGCGTTATCACTCAATAGCCGTAGCCTATGGTAATAAGAGTGAGAATCGTCCATCTCCAGTGATAACTTTTTGTAATAATAGACGTCAGGTTAAACCTTAGCAGTAACTTAATTGATTAGACAGAAGTGACCTAAGATGAGTAAACATTACGATTATATTGCAATTGGTGGCGGCAGTGGTGGCATTGCTTCCATTAACCGTGCCACTATGTATGGACAGAAATGTGCCCTGATTGAAGCAAAGGCATTAGGTGGAACCTGTGTTAATGTGGGCTGTGTCCCAAAGAAGGTGATGTGGCACGCTGCGCAAGTTGCGGAATCTATTCATCAATATGGCCCCGATTATGGTTTTGATACCACCGTCAATCGGTTTGACTGGAAAAAACTGATTGCCAGCCGTACTGCTTATATTGATCGTATCCATCAATCGTATGAGCGCGTATTGGGTAACAATAAGGTGGATGTCATTCAAGGATTCGCCCGTTTTGTTGATGCGCATACGGTTGAGGTTAATGGTGAAAAAATCACCGCCAACCATATCCTGATCGCAACAGGTGGCCGTCCGGTACGTCCGGATATTCCGGGTGCGGAATATGGCATTGATTCAGATGGTTTCTTCGAACTTAATGAAATGCCAAAGCGTGTTGCTGTAGTGGGTGCTGGCTATATTGCCGTTGAAATCGCGGGTGTGTTGAAGGCGCTGGGCAGTGAAACGCATCTCTTTGTCCGTCAACATGCACCTTTGCGCGCTTTCGACCCGATGATTGTGGAAACGCTATCGGAAATCATCAAAAACGAAGGGCCGATACTGCATACGCAAGCGATATTACACTCTGTGATTAAAAATAGTGATGGCAGCCTGACGGTTAAGTTGCAAGATGGTCGAGAGCAGGTGGTTGATACTCTGATCTGGGCGATTGGGCGTGAACCGATGACGGATAATCTGAATCTGGCCGCAACCGGTGTTGAACTGGATGAGAAGGGTTATATTCAGGTCGATAAATACCAGAACACGAATGTGAATGGAATTTATGCGGTTGGCGATAACACCGGGGCGGTGGAATTGACGCCAGTTGCGATTGCGGCAGGGCGTCGTTTGTCAGAGCGTCTGTTTAATAACAAACCTGAAGAGCATCTGGATTACACCAATATTCCAACCGTGGTATTCAGCCATCCGCCCATTGGCGTGGTGGGTTTGACGGAGCCACAGGCAAAAGCGCAGTTTGGTGAAGATCAGGTTAAGGTTTATACCTCGTCATTTACCGCCATGTATACCGCTGTGACGCAACACCGTCAGCCATGCCGTATGAAACTGGTCTGTGTGGGAGACAATGAGAAGATCGTCGGCATCCACGGGATCGGCTTTGGTATGGATGAGATGCTGCAAGGTTTTGCGGTGGCGCTGAAAATGGGGGCAACGAAAAAGGATTTTGATAATACGGTTGCGATCCACCCAACGGCGGCGGAAGAGTTTGTGACGATGAGATAATGTAGAAAGCATACCCTTGCACATTTCTCACTTTTATCATTATTCTCGAAGCTAAACGGATATTGGCTATAGACATGATGTCTATAGCCAATATTTTTTGCTAAACTCTGGACCCTAAGTCATCATCCTCTTCATTTCCCGTGATTTTTCTTGTCAGTTCCTGACAGCACTTTATCTTGTTCTCACTCACCAAAAATCGGGAAAAAACCTCGAATTCAATAGTAGAGCCATCTTCTTTATTGGCCTTAACCTGATGATGTGTGTGAACATTTTCACCATTTTCTGCAACCGATAAAATAGTCACATTCACGTTGGTCAAAGACTTCTTGAGCAGGTTTACATGGGAAACGAAATCATTAAAAGATATTTTATTGCCATTGACTATTTGGAAATAATCTTTCGCGAAAAACTTTTCAATGGTTGAAATATGCACATCACCATTTTCAAGCATATATTTCAACGCAGTTACTACAAGATTAGAATAAGACAAAGTATGTTCTCCATGAGTATTCAGGTGAAAATTTTGTTTCCCTGGTGTAAAAGCCCCTGGTGTTGGGGGTAGCCTTTTTTAGATTTTTAGATTTTTATAAAAATATATGTCGATGTGTTTTTCTATAAAATACTATGCAATTTTAGAAGATGAAATGATATTCCCTGGCGCATGGTTTATTAATATTAAAATATTCTTTATTTTTTCAAATTTAATCTAGCTTAAATGGATTTTATTGATAAAATAGATATTAAATTTTTGTTTTTGATGTAGCCTCCGATTAAAATAAAATATTTAACATTCGAATTATATTAAGACTTACTAATTAAGTAGGGAAATTTCTGATTCTTTTTCTAATAGAGAAATCAGAAATACTTGCCGTTGAACAGAATTTTTTATTGAATAAATAAAAGAGATCTTCTTTAAAAGAGATTCTGAGATATCTCGACAGATAACTGAGTTATTGTCGGGATTCAC
>NZ_JAQRFJ010000042.1:0-33258 GCF_028599065.1 Xenorhabdus sp. PR6a
AAATAAACGTCGGGGACATCCACAAACATTTTCATGCGGCGAGCCCCCGGATAATCGCAATGATGACGTGGGTTTCTGTACCGGCCGGGAAACGCAGTGTGCCATGCGGTGTCTCAAATACGATGGGAGGCATACCGGATGGAGCGAATTTTTCCAGAGCGGCATGGATTTTAATAAAAGCCGGCGCAGCGGGCTCAGACGGCTTTTCCTGTGGGCGGGAGCCGCGTTGGCGGTGATGATAGAACCGGGTTGTCGAGATACCGATCTTTTGGCAAAACTGCCGGACAGACAGTTCAGATTTTTTCTGCTGTTCAAAAATGTCCAGCCACTCAGCTTGAGTAAACCGGGATTGGCTCATGGGGCTTTTCTCATCATAAGAATAGGTGACACTATTTTAATCAGTGAATTCCCGCTGGCTAGGTGGGGTTCCCCGTACGCTTACGGTTTTAGGACAATATCCTGAAAAAACACCTCAAAGCCGTGATTTTCCGTAGACAAATTATCAAAGAAAAACGGAATACAAGTTGATAAAACAACTCCCCACTTAACAAAACACAATATATTATTGTTTTTTAATGAAAAAATAACAGGCATAACTCAATATCACGTAAGAATACTCCTGCTGCTTGCAAAAAATTCAAAAGTGCGAGTGAACGCCAGTTTTAGACGAATTAAAAGTCTATTTAGTGGAAAAGGTAATAGTAAATAATATTTTTAATTAAAAAATGGTAAATCAACCGCAACAATAGATAAAAACATTAAAATGTCTTTATATAAGTCAAATCGATAAAATTTTATTAAAAAACAAAACAATTTATACCAAACTGTAAACATAATCCTACATAATGTAACTTAAGTCAAATTTTATTACATACTACAAATCATTCCACTTAAGCAATTATAATATATGAATTTTTTTGTTATTCACATATTTTATTGCGATGAAATAAAATTGATGGTGAAAAAATGTCACTTGATGCCAGTCAAGTATGGCAGGATCAACCAGAATTAATGTTTCTAAATCATTACATATCCAAAATTTAATTCTATTTAGTATCAATCATATGGATTATAAATCCAAACTAGACAGTTTGGTATATTTTGTCCAGTTTATAACCTCACAAAAATCATCAACAAGAATAAGACATGCCAATTAATATGAGATTAGTTATAAATTTGTTGTTTTTTACGCATTTATCTTACATAAATACGTAAAAATATTTAAAAATCAAATGATTATATTTATAAAATTACAAAAAATCCCATAAGATAAGAGTTAGGAGCATATTGGTTATCTCTTATGTCAGGAGAACAGGAGTGCTACTTAAGCCATAGCGATGGTGCAGTCAAAAATGTGCAGAGGAAGCGATAAAACAGAGAAATGTAATTCGTATCATGGAAGGACACTCCTTGTTTCGGTGAAGGGCTGTTTTTTTACAACACGTTAATAAAAAATTATCTCATTACAAAAACAAGACGCATGTCAGAAAACAAAACGGCGAATCAGGTGGTAACAATAGGCATACCGTGAACGGTAGTGAATCCGTCAAGGCAGGCTCTATTTTACGAGCGAGTGGTGGAGCAGAACATTGAACTCATTTTAAGCTCCGGCAATTTTCCTTGATAACGCCATAACTTACTGATTAAAAAAGGATAAGATATGGAAGATGCAAACCTATTAGTCGGAAAACGTATTCAGACCAAAAGGAAACAACTGGGCATCACTGCCACAGCATTAGCAAAACAAATTGGCATCAGTCAACAACAACTTTCACGTTACGAAACGGGCGCAAACCGAATTAATATCGCCCATCTGGTTAGAATTGCCCGGATATTAAATACGCCAATTGGGTGGTTTTTCCTGGATTGCGAAGAAAACAAGAAAGAGGACAACACTGTTAATAAACTCGTAGATCAATATATTCCCATTGCTGAAACAATTATAGGAAAGAATGGTTGTTAAATGGGACAAGATAAATTCGTCAGAAGCCTGTTGTGTTACTCATTTCAATTACCTCATTCAGGCTTCTGACCCTTGTCAGGTTCAGCCATATCGGCATAAATTGCTTAATGGTCATCAACTCTGCCGGCGAATATTTTTAGTTGCAACCATCTTGCTTCTGCTTGCTAATGCCGTTTTTTATCGTTTGGTTTTCAATGAGAAATCGCCCAAACCGCGGCAATATTACGGGCTGTTACCTGTAAGTTATCAGCGCTATTGGCAAGGGCATCTGAAAGGGTACAAACTTCCGGTATGATGGAAAATACGGCATCCAGCCCATGTTGATGGACAACATGATAATCCCGGCTCATGCTTCCAACTAAAGCGATGGTGGGAATAGCAAACTTTTTCGCAACACGGGCAACACCAAGAGGGGTTTTACCGTGCAGGGTTTGGCTATCCAGACGACCTTCCCCTGTAATGACCAGATCGGCACCCTGAACAGCGTCTTCCAGTTTCAAGGTTTCGATAACAATCTCAATACCTGACTGTAATTTCGCCCCCAGACACCCCAATAACGAAGCTCCCATTCCCCCAGCCGCGCCGGCACCCGCGGCATCAATGATGCTTTTCCCTGTGAGCGATTCCATTTTCATTCCATAATGACGCAGTGCCGAATCCAATAACTTAACCATTTCCGGGGTTGCCCCTTTTTGTGGGCCAAATACGGCTGATGCCCCCAATTCACCACATAGCGGGTTATTCACATCACAGGCTACCGTCAGTTCAATCTTCCCAAGACGTGGTGCAAGGTGGGTTAAGTCGATACTTTCCAGCCGGGTCAATGCCGCGCCGCCAAATGGTAATATACGGCCGTCACCATCCAGTAAATTTGCACCCAGTGCCTGCATCATCCCTGCGCCACCATCGTTGGTTGCACTGCCCCCAATGCCTAAAATGAGTTTGCGCGCGCCATGTTCCAACGCAGCCAGAATCAGCTCTCCCGTTCCATAACTCGTCGTTAGCAACGGATTGCGCTGCGCCATTGGCACCAAATGCAGACCAGAAGCGGCGGCCATTTCAATCACGGCGGTTTTTCCATCGCCAAGCAGACCAAAAAATGCCTCAACAGGCTGCCCCAAGGGATCGGTGACAGTACATGCGATGCGTTTTCCCCTCGTGGCCGCAACCAGTGATTCGACTGTCCCTTCCCCGCCATCCGCCATAGGCAATTTGATATAGTCTGCGTGTGGATAAATTTCTTTGAATCCCCGCTCTATCGCCTGTGCGACTTGCAGGGCGCTCAGGCTTTCCTTAAACGAATCAGGAGCAATCACAATTTTCATCATGGAATTTCCTCGCTTCTCTGGCACGTATGTATAAAAAAAGCGATAAACTCATTATCGCTTTTTAATCCGGCAAGAAGGGATGTCGTCTAAGAAATTACGCTTCAATCGCCAGTCGCAATTTCTTCATTGCATTTTTTTCGAGCTGTCTAACACGCTCAGCAGATACACCGTATTTGTCTGCCAGTTCTTGCAAGGTGGTTTTGTTATCATCATCCAACCAACGGGAACGAATGATGTCTTGGCTACGCTCATCCAGCCCTTCCATCGCGACAGAAAGTTTATCCGCTGCGTGGTTTTCCCAGTTATCTTCTTCAATGCCATCAGCAAAGTCAGACGCCTTGTCTTGCAAATACAGCACCGGAGCCACGGGATGGCTGTCATGATTATCATCATCAGAGGGCATATCGAATGCCATATCCTGCGCTGACATGCGCGATTCCATCTCGCGGACGTCTTTGCTGGTCACGCCTAATTCTTTGGCAACCAGCTCAATTTCGTCCTGATTGAACCACCCCAGACGTTGTTTCGCCTTGCGCAAATTAAAGAACAGCTTACGCTGGGCTTTGGTTGTTGCGACTTTCACGATACGCCAATTACGTAATACGTACTCATGAATTTCTGCCTTAATCCAGTGAACAGCAAAAGAAACCAAACGTACACCTACTTCTGGATTAAATCGACGAACCGCTTTCATCAGGCCAATATTACCTTCCTGAATCAAATCCGCTTGCGGCAGACCATAACCGGCATAACTGCGGGCAACATGAACAACGAAGCGCAGGTGAGAAAGAATCAGCTTTTTCGCTGCATCCAGATCTCCCTGGTAATGCAGCCTTTTTGCCAGTTCCCTCTCTTCCTCTGCGGAAAGCATAGGGTAAGCATTGGAGGCACGAATGTATCCTTCCAAACTACCTTGTGGAACTAATGCCAAAGTTTGCATTTCTTTTGTCATTCAAATTCTCTCAAAATTAGATCTAAATTGACGGCTTTCAAGTTTGCCTGAGTGAACCCATGAGGGTTATTCAAGCCAAAGATATGCCTATTTTACCACCGTAGAGATCATATTCAAATCATCTCAATAGTGTAAACATCAATACAAAATCATAACTGTGATTTCGACCACGATGAAGCCCAAAAGTTCACTGGCAAGCCTGACCAACGCCTCTATTCCGGCCTGAAACGACGCAAATGCTGAATTGTCGCAAACCATGCTGCAATCCAACCAATCATACCTGAAATAAGGACTAATAAGAGTGATTCATCCCATCCCAAGCCATGCAGCTTAAAACTGGTGCCAAAAACACTCGCGACTTCCGTGACCACATCGGAAAGTTTCCACACCAGCAGAGAGGAGAGGATCAGGGAAAATATGGCGCCCAGTACGCCCAGTAAGGCACCGCCATTCAGGAAAGGACGCAGAATAAAACCATCCGTTGCCCCAATCAGCTTCATGACATTAATCGTCTCACGGCGGCTAAAGATACTCAGCCGGACGCTGTTACCAATGACCAAAAGCAGCGCAACCACCATCAAAATGCCTATCACGGCCGCAATTCTGCCGACAAGGACGGCCAACGCGGTCAGGCGGGCAAACCAGCTATCATCCATCCTGACGTCTTCAATGCCTTTAATCTGCGCAACCTGATCGCGCAATGTCGTGAGTGTCTGATTGCTTTGGAAATTCAATTGAGGAGAAACGATGGCGACCGCCGGCAACGGGTTCTCCTCCAGTAAATCCAGGGCACTGGCAAAACCCGACCATGCCCGGAATTCGTTTACCGCATCTTCACGGGAAAGGTAATTCACTGATTTCACGCCCTCCATGCCTTGCAACTGATCAATGACCTGTTTGACACTCTTGTCATTCAGTGATTTATCCAAATAGACCGTGAGTTGCGGGATGGGATACCACTGCATCACAGCTTGATCGACGTTTTTCCAAACGATATAAAACACACTCGGTAAGGTCAGGGAAATGGCAACCACCATCATGGTCAACAGCGTCGCCAATGGCTGGCGGAACATATCAGACAGCGTACTTTTCCACGCATAACGCTGCTGTACGCGCCATCCCCCTTTCAATGACCTGGACTTGGATGTTGGCGAATAGCTTTTTTTCGCTGAATGACGGACATGCTTAACCATGATGCCCTCCTTGCATGCGCCCCTGATTCAGGGTCAAGATACGGTAATTTCTTCGTTCAATCAGGGCGGTATCATGCGTCGCCATCAGAACGGTCACGCCAACTCGGTTAAATTCTTCAAACAGACGGATGATCCCCTCTGATAATGCCCCATCCAAATTTCCTGTCGGTTCATCCGCCAGCAATACCGTGGGCTTATTCACCACCGCGCGGGCAATGCCAACACGTTGTTGCTCTCCGCCAGAAAGTTGAATGGGGAAATTTTTCGCTTTGTCCAGCAAGCCGACCTTATCCAATGCCGCAGATACCCGCCGACGAATATCCTCAGCACTGGCTCCTGAGATGATCAGCGGCATGGCGACGTTCTCGTATACCGTGCGATCCAAAAGCAGGTGGTGATCCTGAAAAATCATGCCGATCTGACGGCGCAGAAAGGGGATCTCGCGGGATTTTAGTCGGCTGATGTCATGACCAGAAAACCAAATATGACCGGCACTGGGGCGTTCGATGCCACAGATAAGTTTCAAAAGTGTACTTTTACCCGCCCCTGAATGACCGGTTAAAAATGCCATTTCCCCTGGAAGGAGATGAAACTCCACCCCTTGCAGCGCCTGCCGCCCTCCCAGATAGGCTTTACTGACCTGTTCAAAGCGAATCATTGATAGTTAATCCTCTCTGGCAAAAAGCGCCTCAATAAAATCGTCTGCCTTAAATGGACGGAGATCTTCAATGCCTTCACCCACACCAATGTAGCGGATGGGGATCTCAAATTGGTCGGCAATGGCGAAGATAACGCCCCCTTTCGCAGTACCATCCAGTTTGGTCAGTGAAATACCCGTCAATCCTACCGCTTCATGGAATAGTTTAGCCTGACTTACTGCATTTTGGCCTGTGCTGGCATCCAGCGTCAGCATAATTTCATGAGGAGCCTCTTCGTCCAGTTTTTTCATCACTCGAACGATTTTTTTCAGCTCTTCCATCAAATGTGCTTTGTTCTGCAAGCGCCCTGCGGTATCGGCAATCAGGACATCAACCCCTTTGGCCTTGGCTGACTGGATGGCATCAAAAATCACTGAGGCGGGATCGGCGCCCGTATGTTGGGCAATCACCGGGATTTTGTTGCGTTCGCCCCAAACCTGTAATTGTTCTACTGCGGCTGCCCGGAAGGTATCCCCGGCCGCCAGCATGACGGATTTCCCCTGAGACTGGAATTGACGTGCCAATTTACCAATGGTGGTTGTTTTACCCACGCCATTCACGCCTACCATCAGAATGACATACGGTGATTTATTTTCGATCGCCAGCGGCTTATCCACTTTCGCCAAAATAGCCGACATCTCTTCTTTCAGTTTAGCGTAAAGCGCTTCCGCATCTTTCAACTCTTTGCGACTGGCACTTCCTGTCAGGCTGGTGATGATCTTACGGGTCGTTTCGACACCCACATCGGCAATCAGTAGATGCTCTTCCAGCTCTTCAAACAGATCATCATCAATTTTCTTGCCACGAAATAGCCCCAGAAAACCGGAGCCAAAATTTTGACGGGTTTTCACTAAGCTGCGTTTCAGACGGGCAAAGAACCCTTCTTTGGTTGGCCGCTCTTGTTCCTTAGGTAAGGTTACTTGTTCTGCCTCTTCTGCTGCACGACGGGCGGCTGCTTCCGCTAAACGCTGTTGTTCTGCCTCTTCTGCTGCACGGCGGGCGGCTTCTTCCGCTAAACGCTGCTGCTCTGCCGCTTCCGCTGCTTGACGGGCGGCTTCTTCCGCTAAACGCTGCTGCTCTGCCGCTTCCGCTGCTTGACGGGCGGCGGCTTCCGCCAGACGCTGCTGCTCTGCCTCTTCCGCTGCTTGACGGGCGGCTTCTTCCGCCAAACGCTGCTGCTCTGCCTCTTCCGCTGCTTGACGGGCGGCGGCTTCCGCCAGACGCTGCTGCTCTGCCTCTTCCGTTGCTTGACGGGCGGCTTCTTCCGCCAAACGCTGCTGCTCTGCCTCTTCCGCTGCTTGACGGGCGGCTTCTTCCGCCAAACGCTGCTGCTCTGCCTCTTCTGCTGCACGGCGGGCCGCTTCTTCCGCCAGACGCTGTTGTTCCGCCTCTTCTGCTGCACGGCGGGCGGCTTCTTCCGCTAAACGCTGCTGCTCTGCCGCTTCCGCTGCTTGACGGGCGGCTTCTTCCGCTAAACGCTGCTGTTCTGCCGCTTCCGCTGCACGGCGGGCGGCTGCTTCTGCTGCAACGCTTTCTTGTTCCTCTTGCTGTTGCTTATCTTGACGACCAAGTCCAAACCAAGAGAAGAAACCCTTTTTTTTCTCTTTTGCCATCGGCCACTACACTCCTCGCGGTTAATATTAGATATGGGTCGTTATATCCACTGAGATAGGTTCTAACGGTGATAAAATCCAGTCTAACATTTTCATCACACCACAAAACATATCTATAGCGGATTTCGTGGTAAATTAATCAATGAATTTCTTCGTTTTCATTCACTTTTTGTCTCCGCCAGAGATTATTTAATCGCATCGGATGACAAATGCTTAAGCTATGTAAATTATGACTAAAAAACCACAACGCGCGTCTTTGGGGCAAATCCGCATTATTGGCGGAAAATGGCGCGGGAGAAAATTACCGGTGCCGGAGAGTACCGGCCTGCGCCCAACCACCGACCGCGTCCGCGAGACACTTTTTAACTGGCTGATGCCAACGATTCAGAGGGCGCGTTGCCTGGATTGTTTTTCCGGCAGCGGCGCCCTTGGATTTGAGGCTTTGTCACGTTATGCAGGTCACGCGACCTTAATTGAATTCGATCGCAATGTGGCGAAACAACTCTCGGCTAACTTAGCCATGCTGAACGCTGAAAATGCCAATGTGATACAAGGTAATGCACTACAATACCTTAACGGCGTTGGAACACCGTTTGATGTGGTTTTCCTCGATCCGCCATTCCGTCAGGGAATGTTGGCTGAAACCATCCATTTATTGGAAACCCACGGTTGGCTGGCAGAAGAAAGCTGGATTTATGTTGAGGCAGAAGCAGAATCTGCTGCGACAGAAGTTCCGCCCAACTGGCAACTACATCGGGAAAAAATCGCCGGGCAAGTGGCTTACCGGTTATATATTCGTCACCCGTAGTCTGGTGTCCAAACAGCTTAAACACGATTTTGGAGTCGATGATGTTTATTCAATTAGGTAGAGGGATCATGATCTTAGTGTGGGGAATTATGATCTTCAATTTGTTTCACCCATTCCCTAAACCATTAAGATATTTTATGGATATTGCGATGGTATTTACGGTCATTATGCATGCTTTTCAGTTGCTGCTGCTGAAAAACTCCCAGCCCAAAGATCAAAAGCTGTCGAGTTTTCTCCAGACCAAGATCTTCTTTTTCGGGGTCTTTGAATTATTGGCTTGGCAAAAAAAACAACAAAAAGAGCATCAACGAGAGAAAAAATAACGTTCCATACTCCGTATTTCTTAGAGGAAGGATATTGATGATGAGCATCTATCCTGAATAGCACAAATCATCAAAAGAATTCCTCTTATCGGATTTGACTCTGGAGTTCACTCCAATGTGTAGAGTTAACGTTAATAATTAATATTAACTCTATTTAAGAGGTCGCCTATGTTCTCCACCTCCCAAAAACATAAGCAATCACAGCCCAATTCTTCATCTTGCCAAAAAGATGATCATCAGCATGTTACCAATCATGCTTGTTGTTCCACTGGCGCAGCACATTCACATGAACATGAGCATCCCCATGAACATTCTCATGAACATACTCATAAACATAGCGGCTCACACTGTTCACACGATCATGCCCATGCCATGCAAGATAGCGCTCCTCCCGAATTAACGGCGCAACAACGTTTTCACTGGACTATCCAAGGCATGGATTGCCCAAGCTGTGCAGGCAAGATCGAAAATGCGGTGAAAAAACTGCCAGACGCCAAACAGGTCAAAGTGTTGTTTACCACCGAGAAACTGGTGGTCGATGCGGATATTGATATTCGTGCCGCCGTTGAGCAAGCCGTAAAACAGGCGGGCTTTGAAATCAAGGGAACAAATTCGGCCTCTAAACTGCCTCCGGCAGTCAGTCACTGGAAGACTTTCGCCCCAATCCTGATTCTGGCCGCTTTGATGTTCGTCAGTTGGGGAATCTCAGCAGCCCATGCGCCCACAGGACGAATCGCTTTCATCATCACAACGCTGATTGGGTTATATCCGGTCGCGACCAAGGCTATCAAACTGATGCGTTCCGGCACCCCTTTCGCCATTGAAACGTTGATGAGTGTTGCGGCCATAGGTGCTTTGTTCATTGATGCCACCGCAGAAGCCGCGATGGTTATTCTTCTGTTCAAATTAGGGGAAATACTGGAATCCTATGCCGCGGGGCGTGCTCGTCGTGGTGTCAGTGCTTTGATGGCATTGGTGCCTGATCAAGCCTTGCTGATTAAAGAGGGAAAAAAGAAAACCGTCTCAGCAGCGGATCTGCGTCCGGGCGATATCATTGAAATCGCCCCAGGTGCCCGCTTACCGACGGATGCCGAACTCCTCAACCCATTTGCCAGTTTCGATGAAAGTGCCCTGACCGGGGAATCGGTTCCGGTTGAGCGGCTGCAAGGCGAAAAGGTCGCCGCGGGCTGTCTTTCTGTCGATAGTGCTGTGCAGATGAAAGTGATCTCTGAACCGGGCCATAACGCCATTGACCGCATCCTGCAACTGATTGAAGAAGCGGAAGAGCGTCGTGCGCCGATTGAGCGTTTTATCGACCGATTCAGTCGTATCTATACGCCGTTGATTATCTTGTTCTCAGCGCTGGTGGTCTTGATCCCACCGCTGTTGTTTGCCGGTTCATGGGAAACCTGGATTTACCGGGGACTGACTCTGCTTTTGATTGGCTGCCCTTGCGCACTGGTTATCTCGACGCCTGCCGCCATTACGTCCGCACTGGCAGCCGCGACCCGTCGTGGCTCCTTAATCAAAGGCGGAGCCGCTTTAGAGCAATTGGGGGCAGTCAGCACCATCGCTCTGGATAAAACCGGTACCTTGACCGAAGGAAAACCACAGGTGACTGACATTGAACCCGTGGAAAATATCAGCGCAGAAACCCTGCTGGCACTGGCGGGTGCGGTGGAAAGTGGCTCCCATCACCCCTTAGCAAAAGCGATTCTGAATGCCGCAGAAAACAGGGGCGTCACTATTGTCGAAGCTGAACATCGCAAGGCACTGGCTGGAATAGGGGTTGAAGGGCAATTATCGGAGCAGAAAATTCTCGTCGCAGCCCCCGGCAAATTGCCGGAAAATACATTGTCCGAGAAATGGCAACAGCGAGTGACTGAACTGGAAAACAGTGGCAAAACCGCGGTTGCGGTTATTCGTAATGATCTCCTTGTGGGGTTGATCGCGATGCAGGATACCTTGCGTCAGGATGCCATAGACGCCATTCGTAGCCTGAAAAAACAGGGAATAGATGCCGTGATGCTGACCGGTGATAATCCCCGAGCCGCTGCCGCCATTGCTAACCGGCTAGGCATCGATTACCGGGCAGGGCTGTTACCGGAAGATAAAGTGAAAGCGGTCACTGAGTTGAATCAAAAACACCGCACTATGATGGTCGGCGATGGCATCAACGATGCCCCGGCGATGAAAGCGGCCAGTATCGGCGTCGCTATGGGCAGCGGCACGGATGTGGCGTTGGAAACCGCCGACGCCGCCCTGACGCACAACCGGCTGACTGGTTTACCTGAAATTATCGCGCTGTCCCGAACAACTCACTATAACATTCGCCAAAATATCACCATTGCATTAGGTTTAAAGGCGATATTTCTTATCACGAGTCTATTGGGTATCACCGGACTTTGGATGGCTGTTCTGGCCGATTCGGGTGCCACAGCATTGGTCACCGCAAACGCCGTCCGATTGCTGCGGAGCAAATCACAGAAGCAGTGAAGGGAACATCAGCCTGAATTACCACAGCAGGCAAAAGGCCATAAAGGAAAATAACAAACTGAAAAGGTGCATGGTACAACTATGCACCTTTTCAAAAATCACAATTAAGTACAAATTAAGTACATAAGATTGCTATTAAGGAAAAAGGAATATGGCATTCAGCGAGGTGATAAGTTGACCAAATGCCATATTTAAAGCCTAGCACGATCCCTATTTTCTGCTAGTTAATTGTATATATTTTTCTCAATTAAACAGAATTTTCGCTTTTTTTGAGCAGGTATCGATAAGGCGTTTGCGCTGTCTCCTGAGCGATCAGCGCATGATCCATAAAGCGGCAGAAGCCCGGAATATCACGGGTGGTCGCCGGATCGTCCGCAATGATCAACAACGTCTGACCCGCCGTCATATGGCGAACCGTCTTGCGTACCATCATGACGGGTTCTGGGCAGCGCAGTCCCAATGTATCAAGTGTTTTGTCAGGGTTGGCAAAAACATCGGACATAACAATCTCTGTAGGTTCAAACAATCTATGGCGGTGGATTATATTACAAAATATCGTCAACTGCCGTACTTTACTTTTATTGTACAATTCGTATGATCCGGCTGCCTGATCTTTCAGGTACATTGATTTTTTTGGGTTCCCTCACCCCATCCACCAAAAAGGTACAATATGTTCCAATTGACTGTGCAACAACGCGCCACGGCATTGATCTGGCTTTCGCTTTTCCACATTTTGATCATTACTTCCAGTAACTATCTGGTGCAATTGCCCATCTCCATTTTGGGTTTGCATACCACTTGGGGAGCATTTACCTTTCCCTTTATCTTTTTGGCGACTGACCTGACCGTGCGTATTTATGGTGCGCCATTGGCTCGCCGGATCATTATTTCCGTCATGCTGCCGGCACTGCTGATCTCTTATCTAATTTCTGCGCTGTTTTTCCAGGGAACCTGGCAGGGATTCGAAACATTGGGCACCTTTAATCTGTTTGTCGCCCGGATTGCAGCCGCCAGCTTTATGGCCTATGTGCTGGGTCAGATATTAGATGTCGGTGTCTTCAATCGTCTTCGCCAAAAAAGTCGCTGGTGGATAGCGCCCGCTGCCGCTATGTTTTTCGGTAATATGCTCGATACACTGGCCTTTTTCTTTATCGCGTTTTACCGCAGCACTGATGTATTTATGGCGACGCATTGGGTAGAAATTGCGTTAGTGGATTATGCTTTCAAGCTGTTTATCTGCATGCTCTTCTTCCTGCCCGCTTATGGCATTTTGTTGAACTTAATCCTGAGATATTTTTTCGCTCAAACAGTAGATAAGACGCTGATCAAAGCCCACTAAAAAAACAGCACCCTGAATCCATCAGGGTGTCAAACATTCTTGCAAATATTTCCGCTCAAATCCCCCATTTCCTGCTTTTGCTCATCACTTCTTTGTCTATTTTATCGTATAGTTTTGCCGTGTGGTTTTTCATATCATATAGCGTTAATGGGCAGGTAAACTCATACTAAGGAATATTTCTTATGCTGAAAGTGATCCAGTCTCCATCCAAATATATCCAAGGGCCGGGTGCGTTATCCCACCTTGGCCGATATACCAAAATGCTTGCTGACCACGTCTTCGTCATTGCCGATAATTTCGTGATGAACCTGATTGGGGATACCGTCAGCAGGAGCTTAGAAGAACACGAAGTCACCAGCCATTTCGAACTTTTCAATGGTGAATGTAGCCGTAGTGAGATCCAACGCTTGTCTGCCATTCTGTTGCAACATCAATGTCAGGCTATCATCGGGATCGGAGGAGGAAAAACGATTGATACCGCCAAGGCGGTGGCACACGAATCTAAAATACCGGTGATTATTTCGCCTACCCTTGCGTCAACGGATGCACCGACCAGTGCCCTTTCTGTTCTTTACACTGAACTCGGCGAATTCGACAGCTATCTGTTCTACCCACAAAATCCCAATATCGTGCTGATGGATACCAATATCATTGCCAAGGCACCGGTTCGCTTGCTTGTAGCAGGTATGGGGGATGCGCTCGCTACCTACTTTGAGGCGCGAGCCAATAGTGCAGCCCATAAACCCACGATGGCGGGTGGTGCGACGTCCACCACCGGGTTGGCGTTGGCAAAACTGTGTTATGAAACCATACTGGCGGAAGGTTACAAAGCTAAACTGGCGGTAGAAGCCGGTGTTAGTACACCGGCAGTTGAAAATATTGTGGAGGCCAATACCTATCTGAGCGGTATTGGTTTTGAAAGTGCGGGACTGGCTGCCGCACATGCCATCCACAACGGTTTTACTGTGCTGGAAGAGTGCCATCACCTCTATCATGGCGAAAAAGTCGCGTTTGGTACTCTGACACAATTGATATTAGAAAACAGCCCAAGTGAAGAGTTGGAAACCGTGCTCGATTTTTGCGTACAAGTCGGTCTGCCCGTCACGCTGGAACAATTGGGCTTACGTGATAATGAAAAGCTGCATCAAAAAATCATGCAAGTCGCTATCGCAAGCTGCGCCGAAGGTGAAACCATCCACAATATGCCATTTGCGGTAACCCCAGAGCAGGTTTACGCCGCAATTTTGGCCGCAGATCGAATGGGTAAAGATTGGTTGTATTAAGTTGATGTTTCTACTTTTGGGCGGGAATTCCCGCCCTGACGGTTTTCCAAACAGTTCGTATCCCAAATAAGCCAAAAAACAGATTTGATAAGGCACCAAAACGAGCAAGAATCGCACATGAAATAACGCCAAGAATCCAATGCCTATCAGGTAACGTCATACCTGATGAACATATTCAGCCGTAATGGTTGGGCAACGGATCTGACTTCCCTAGTAAACCATGCCAAATTTCATAAACGCGTTTTTCCGTTTCATTTCGCGGCTGCACTATGTCATGGTCATGGTCATAGCTGGCATTTAATCGTTCCGCAACGTTTTCCAACCGTTTTTGATCCCTTTTACCACGGCTTGTCTGCGGAATATAAGGAATACGGTAATATTCGCCAGGTATCCAGGCTTCATGCAGCGATTTCCTGAGAGAGAGTTGGGTCTCGCGTACCCAATCTTCCGGCACAATCAAATTAGGATCGAACAAGACAAACGCTTGGATCTTGGCAAAATCGCCACTGCCTGTGACTCGGATAATGGCATCTTGTACGCCACGTTGTTTTCTCAAGGCAATTTCTATCTCACCTGGCCCAATCCGATATCCCCGTATTTTCACCTGATCATCTTGTCTCCCCATATAAATGAGAGAGCCATCTGCAAGCATGCGTGCCAGATCGCCGGTCAAATAGGCTCTTTTACCTTTTCGGGTTATATCGGGGACATATCTTTTGACCGTCTCAATGAGGTTATTGCGGTAGCCTGCGGTCACACCCAATCCACCGATAAGAATTTCTCCCACCGTCCCTTTGGAAACCGGCCGCAAATGTTTATCCACAGTGATGCTGGTGCCCGGAATAGGCCCTCCCAGTTGAACCTTGTCGCCTTTTTTCATGCGGAACGCGGTTGACCAGATGCTCGTTTCCGTTGAACCGTAGACGTTCCATAATGTGCCTCCGGTAGCGGTCAGTTGATCTGCCAGATCTTGTGACAACGCTTCTCCCCCGCAAAGCATGCTCATTGCAGGGCGAGGTTTCCATCCCGCATTCAGGGCCATTGACCAAGTTAACGGTGTTGCTTGGGCGAAAGTGAATTGTGGATCTGACAGCGTTTCAGATAACGCCATTGCATCACGTTGAATATCAATTGAAGCGATGTGGATACTGCCGCCATGAACGAGGGTCAGCAACAATTCCAGCACGGAGGTATCAAAAGAGAAAGTTGTTAATGCCAGCATGTGGTCACGCAAAACATGTGCCGCATTCTCAATGCGTTGATTAAACTCACCAAATGTTAACGTTTCATGTGGATCAGAAACAGCGATAGCATTGGGTATCATTTTTGCCAACTCAGCCAACCGAGAAGGAACGTTGTTAAACCACGGTTCTAGATCTGCTGTCATGTGACTGATATTACGATTAAATTCAGGTTTAACAGCAGGAGAATTTTTTTGCCCAGTAGTCAATGCTGTGTGTAATATTGCCTTGTGTGTGTCAGTATTCATAATGATGCTCTCATTCTGAGCCTCATTGGTTTCATCACTTTTCATGATGAATAGAGGCATCAATGCGGGTAGTCGTTATCTTTCAACTGTTGTCTACATTCAGTATTTGCGAATACCTTATGTTGACGCGAATTGAATTAGAAAAATAAATTGCGAATTTAATAAATATATTAATTAGTATTAATCTGTAATCTTTTATTAATTGAACAATCAACTTATATAAAGCAAATTATTGTTTGGAAGACAGAGTGTATTACTCCTATACAGCCTGCAACCAATTTTAGTTAATACATTGATATTATTATATTTAACGGAAAAATAGCTATTCAACCCTGCTTAAAAACTTCGATTATGAGTATGAATAACCATTTGTAGTAATATCCGTTATTTTGAATTTTAATTTCAAACATTTTATTTATAACCACGTTATAAAAAACGCAAAGCATGTAAATAAAAAATGATTTACATGAACAAATGAGAATATTATTTAAATAACACCATCAGGTAAATAGTACAACTTGTTAAAAACAGTGGGCACAAAAAAAGTACCGTTTATTTATTAAATAACTTTTATAATGGGAACGTTTGTGTGGATTATATTTATCTATTTTTCTCATGATGATGGCATCAGGAAAATTCCCCTAATAATACTGAGCTTTTATTGGGTCGATAATATCAACAAAACTTAAACATCCGGAAATAAAAAATAACCAAAAAACCACCTACTGTGACAGTCATCACACTAACGTAAATACATTGTATTCAAAAAAAGTGCTAAATCACTCAAAATTATCGACTTTGCGAAATTATATCTATATGTTAGCGATACCTCACAGTCATATAAGGTCGTTTTCAGCTAATATTTGCTTCGATATAGAAAATAAATAGTAAAAATTTTTCGTTTAACGCCATCACTGCTTAATGGTGGTGATTCGCTCATACAAAAGTCACGTGGAGACAAGAAATATGTTGAGTATTTTCAAGCCGGCGCCTCATCAGGCTCGGCTGCCTGCGCAGGAAATAGATCCGCTCTATCGTCGCTTGCGCTGGCAAATTTTTATGGGGATTTTCTTTGGATATGCAGCTTACTATCTGGTAAGAAAAAACTTTGCGCTAGCCATACCGACCTTGATTGACCAAGGCTTTTCCAAAGGGGATCTTGGCTTTGCATTATCAGGGATTTCAATTGCCTACGGATTCTCAAAATTTATTATGGGTTCCGTTTCTGACCGTTCTAATCCACGTGTTTTCTTGCCTGCCGGATTGATCCTGGCGGCAACGGTGATGCTGTTTATGGGTTTTGTCCCTTGGGCGACTTCCAGCATTGCTATCATGTTTGTTCTGCTGTTCCTCTGCGGCTGGTTCCAGGGTATGGGTTGGCCTCCTTGCGGACGTACCATGGTTCACTGGTGGTCACAAAAAGAGCGCGGAGGCATTGTTTCCGTCTGGAACTGCGCCCATAACGTTGGCGGAGGTGTTCCACCATTACTGTTCATGTTAGGTATGGCTTGGTTCAATGACTGGAAGGCAGCATTTTATATGCCAGCATTTGCGGCGATTCTGGTGGCAATCATCGTTTTCGCTTTAATGCGCGATACCCCGCAATCCTGTGGCTTACCGTCAATCGAAGAGTATAAAAACGACTATCCACTGGATTATACGGAAAAAGATGAAAAGGAACTGACTGCAAAAGAAATTTTCATGCAGTACGTTTTGCCGAATAAATTGCTGTGGATGATCGCCGTTGCCAACGTATTCGTCTATTTACTGCGCTACGGTATTCTTGACTGGTCACCCACTTATTTGAAGGAAGTAAAAGAATTTACCATGGATAAATCTTCCTGGGCCTATTTCTTGTATGAATATGCGGGAATTCCGGGAACTCTGTTGTGTGGCTGGATGTCGGACAAAGTCTTCAAAGGTAACCGTGGTGCCACAGGGGTATTCTTCATGGTACTGGTTACCATCGCCACGATTGTATTCTGGCTGAACCCAGCAGGTAACCCTGATATCGATATGCTCTGTATGCTGGTTATCGGCTTCCTGATTTACGGCCCAGTTATGCTGATTGGTCTGCATGCTCTGGAATTGGCGCCGAAAAAAGCTGCCGGCACCGCAGCGGGTTTTACTGGTCTGTTTGGCTACCTGGGGGGGTCTGTTGCGGCCAGTATCATCGTCGGTTATACCGTTGACTATTTCGGTTGGAACGGTGGCTTTATGGTCATGATCGGCGGTAGCGCACTGTCCGTTATTCTGCTGTTGATTGTTATGTTAAGTGAAAACAAACACAAACAAGAAATGGCTCGTCAAGGTCAGTGATATTACTGAGAGACGCTGATTAATAACCCTATCGATCGCAGTACAATGCTGTACAATTAAAGTTGTACTGCGATTTCATTAATTACATTGAACTTTTAATTTCCTTATAGATATATTATCTATATCGACTGCAATCAATATCATTTAATTCATCCCTTAGCATTTCGTGAATGTATTCAGGCTTTAACGATTTGAATGTTAAAAATATATTCTATTTTATGCTTCTGTTTATTTAATCACAGTTAGAATAAGACTAGATATACGCTATAAACTCCAAGTTGCCATTCTCAAGACAAAAGCAGCTTATTATCACCCTATTTTCTGACTGCTGATGGAAAATCAGTAAAACGGTAAGTAACATCTTTTTTGTTTAAATTTTTTATTAGAATAAATGGAGAATCCCAAATGCAGACCCCCATCAAGGCAATTATGGCCGGTATTCTGTTAGCATCATCAATGTCAGGCATTGCTCATGCAGCAGATAAGATTGTGATCGCCCATCGTGGTGCCAGCGGTTATTTGCCTGAACATACCTTACCCGCCAAAGCAATGGCCTATGCACAAGGTGCGGATTATCTTGAGCAAGATCTGGTCATGACGAAAGATGACCAACTTATTGTACTGCACGACCACTATCTTGATCGCGTAACGGATGTCGCAGAACGTTTCCCAAACCGCGCCCGTGCTGACGGCCGTTATTATGCTATCGACTTTACCCTGCCAGAAATTAAGTCACTAAAATTCACGGAGGGTTTTGATATCAAGGATGGCAAAAAAATCCAGAGCTATCCTGAACGTTTTCCAATGGGAAAATCCGATTTCCGTATTCATACCTTTCAGGAAGAACTTGAGTTTATTCAAGGCCTGAATAAATCCACGGGAAAAGACATTGGCATCTACCCTGAAATTAAGGCACCGTGGTTCCATCACCAAGAAGGCAAAGATATCACAAGCAAGGTGCTGGAAGTTCTGAAACAATATGGCTACACCCAAAAAAGCGATAAAGTTTATCTGCAATGCTTTGATGCCAATGAACTCAAACGCATTAAAAATGAGCTGGAACCCAAATTGGGGATGGATCTGAAACTGATTCAGCTTATCGCTTACACCGACTGGAACGAAACTTACGAACAGAAACCCGACGGCACATGGCAAAATTATAGCTATGACTGGATGTTTAAACCGGGTGCGATGAAAGAAGTGGCTACCTATGCGGATGGCATCGGCCCTGACTACCACATGCTTATCGCCAATGACTCTACGCCAAACCACGTTAAGTTGACGGGGATGGTGAAAGAGGCTCACGCCAGCCATTTGGCGGTACATCCCTATACTATCCGTATCGACCAATTACCAAAATATGCCACCAGCGGTAACCAATTATTCGATATCGTTTTCGACAAGGCTAATGTTGATGGTGCATTCACCGATTTTCCTGATTTAGCCGTGAAGTTCCTGAGAAAACATCACGAGCATCAATAAAAATAGCGGGGCAGTCCAAGACTGCCCCTCTCGTGATTCAGGTGTATCACATCAATAATTTTGTCATGAGATCCCCACAGGGAAAGCAATCACCTCACTAATCCGTTCAGCACCCAATGCCAACATAATCAGACGATCCACCCCCAATGCAACACCGGCACATTCAGGCATCCCGTGAGCAAGGGCAGCCAGCAGGTGTTCATCAATCGGTTGAATCGGCAACCCCATCGCTTCACGCTTACGGTTATCCTGTTCAAAACGCAGACGCTGTTCATGGCTGTCAGTTAGCTCACGAAAACCATTCGCTAACTCCATCCCCTTGAAATAGACTTCAAAACGCTCCGCAACACGGTGATCTTCTTTGCTAATTTCTGCCAATGCCGCTTGAGATGCTGGGAAGTGATAGATAAATGTGGGCTTTTCGATGCCGATCTGGGTTTCTATTCCCATCACGAAAAGCAGCTGCAATAAAGTGTCCCGATCTTCCTCCTGATCAGCAATATTGCTGAGATCGAGTTTTGCTGCCACTTCTCGCAATTTTTCTTTGCTTGCAGTAAGGGGGTCAATCCCCAGATATCGCACGAAGGCCTGTTGGTAAGAAAGTGATTCAGCACTTTCACAATCCAAAATCTGCTGCAACAAATCATCCACTTCATTCATCAAGCGATACATGTCGTAGTGCGGACGATACCACTCCAGCATTGTGAACTCCGGATTGTGATGACGACCCGCTTCCTCATTACGGAAACTTTTCCCCATCTGATAAATGGAACCACTGCCTGCGGCCAGCAAACGCTTCATATGGTATTCAGGGCTAGTCATCAGGTACAGAGTCAAACCATCTGCCGCTCCCGGCCCAATGAACTGAGTCTGGAAAGGAACCAGATGAACATCGGTGACAGTCGCCTGACTCATAGCAGGCGTTTCGACTTCCAACACCCCACGATCTGCGAAAAAGCGCCGTATTTCTGCTAAGATCTCCGCCCTTTTCAATAAATTGGCGATAGGGGCACTTGGCTGCCAATTCGCGATTTCGTTCATATTTCTATGACTCCAAAATAAAACAAAACGCGCAGTTTACTCATATCAAGGCCGCCAGACAAATTTTCAACACTAAACCCACAAAACCCGCATTCAAATCAAATTTATCCGCCGTATTATTCGCTACAATTAAACCATACAAACAGTCACAGAGAGTGAAACCAAATCGTTATTTTTATTTACTTTGTTTGCTCCCACTTAAACAATGGAGAAGAGCAGTGCAAACCTTCAATGTCGACCTTGCGATTATCGGCGCCGGTGGTGCAGGGCTGCGAGCTGCCATCGCCGCTGCGGAAACCCATCCCCAACTTAAAATCGCCTTAATCTCAAAAGTCTACCCTATGCGCAGCCATACTGTGGCCGCAGAAGGAGGCTCCGCCGCTGTTACTCAGTCGCACGATTCCTATGACTTTCACTTCAACGACACCGTATCCGGGGGTGACTGGCTGTGTGAACAAGATGTGGTTGAGTATTTTGTTAAACATTGCCCGACAGAAATGATCCAACTGGAACAATGGGGCTGCCCGTGGAGCCGCAAAGACGATGGCTCGGTGAACGTGCGTCGTTTCGGCGGCATGAAAATTGAGCGCACATGGTTTGCCGCCGATAAGACCGGCTTCCATATGCTCCATACGCTGTTCCAGACGTCGCTTAAGTACCCGCAAATCCAGCGCTTTGATGAGCATTTTGTTCTCGATATTTTGGTGGATGACGGGCAAGCGCGCGGATTAGTGGCGCTGAATATGATGGAAGGGACGAAAGTTCAGATCCGTGCCAACGCAGTCATTATGGCCACCGGCGGTGCCGGACGGGTCTACCGTTATAACACCAATGGCGGCATTGTCACGGGTGACGGCATGGGGATCGCATTCCGCCACGGTGTGCCCTTGCGCGATATGGAATTCGTGCAGTATCACCCCACCGGCCTGCCCGGTTCCGGTATTTTGATGACCGAAGGCTGTCGGGGTGAAGGCGGGATTCTGGTGAACAAGGAGGGTTATCGTTATCTACAGGATTATGGCTTGGGGCCAGAAACCCCGCTCGGCCATCCTGAGAATAAATATATGGAATTAGGCCCGCGCGACAAAGTCTCCCAGGCATTCTGGCATGAGTGGCGGGCAGGCCGCACTATCGCAACGCCGCGTGGCGATGTCGTCCATCTGGATTTACGCCATTTGGGTGAGAAAAAATTGCTCGAACGCCTGCCATTTATCTGTGAGCTGGCAAAAGCCTATGTCGGTGTTGATCCGGTCAAAGAACCGATCCCTGTTCGTCCAACGGCGCATTACACGATGGGAGGCATCGAAACGGATCAACGGGGCGAAACCCGTATCAAGGGATTATTTGCGGTCGGGGAATGTTCTTCGGTTGGCCTGCATGGTGCAAACCGCCTCGGCTCTAACTCTCTGGCTGAGTTGGTTGTCTTTGGCCGTCTGGCCGGTGAAGAAGCGGCCAAACATAGCCAAGAAGTAAAGTCCGCCAATCATAGCGCACTGGATGCCCAGGCCCGTGATGTTGAAGATAAACTCAACCAGTTGCGCAATCAGAAAGGCGGCGAAAACTGGGCGAAAATTCGCGATGAACTGGGCACGTCAATGGAAGAAGGCTGCGGCATTTACCGCACACCCGAGCTGATGCAGAAAACTATCGACAAAATTGCCGAACTGAAAGCACGCTTCAAACATATCGCAATCAGCGACCGTTCCAGTGTCTTCAATACCGATCTGCTCTACACCCTCGAATTAGGCTTTGGTTTGGATGTCGCTGAGTGCATGGCGCATTCTGCCATGAACCGCAAAGAATCCCGTGGCGCCCACCAGCGTCTTGATGCAGGTTGTACCGAACGTGATGATGAGAATTTCCTGAAACATACGCTGGCGTTCTATCACCCGGAAGGTGCCCCGCGTCTGGAATACAGTGAGGTGAAGATCACTAAATCCCAACCCGCAAAACGCGTCTATGGGGGTGAAGCGGCGGCACAAGAGCAAGCACAGAAGGAGCAAGCGAATGGCTGAGATGAAAAGTATGAACATGGAAGTCATGCGCTATAACCCGGAAATTGACAGTGAACCCTATTTCGCCACTTATGAAGTGCCTTACGATGAGCAAACGTCACTGCTGGATGCCTTGGGTTACATCAAGGACAATCTGGCGCCTGACCTCGCTTACCGCTGGTCTTGCCGTATGGCAATCTGTGGCTCCTGCGGCATGATGGTCAACCGTGTCCCGAAGCTGGCCTGTAAAGTTTTCCTGCGCGATTATGCCCAAGAAATGGCCCAAGGAATAGCCCAAGACCAAGGAATGAAAGTCGAAGCACTGGGCAATTTCCCCATTGAGCGGGATTTAGTGGTGGATATGACGCACTTTATTGAGAGCCTGGAAGCGATCAAGCCTTATATCATTGGCAACGATCGCAAACCCGCCGATGGCGCGAATGTGCAAACGCCTGCCCAGATGGCGAAATATCATCAATTTTCCGGCTGTATCAATTGTGGCCTGTGTTATGCCGCCTGTCCCCAGTTCGGCCTGAATCCTGAATTTATCGGGCCGGCTGCGGTCACACTGGCACACCGCTATAACCTTGATAGCCGCGACCACGGCAAGCAAGCACGTATGCCACAAATCAACAGTGATAATGGCGTCTGGTCTTGTACTTTTGTCGGTTACTGTTCTGAAGTGTGCCCGAAACATGTCGATCCCGCCGGTGCAATCCAGCAAAGCAAGGCAGAAAGTGCCAAAGATTTCCTGATCTCCATGCTGAAACCACAATAAGGAAGGAGAGAGTAATGACGACGAAACGTAAGCCTTATGTGCGTGGTATGGAAGCCAATTGGTGGCGTAAGTTGGGTTTTTATCGCTTCTATATGTTGCGTGAAGGCACCGCCATTCCCACCGTTTGGTTCAGTGTTTTGGTACTTTACGGTCTGTTTGCCCTGAAAGGTGGCCCGGAAAGTTGGACAGGGTTTGTCTCCTTTCTGCAAAACCCACTGGTGTTGCTGATTAATATCATCACCCTGCTGGCGGCATTGCTGCACACCAAAACCTGGTTTGAACTGGCGCCCAAGGCACTCAATATCATTGTCAGAAATGAGAAACTGTCACCGGGGCCGATTATCAAGCTGTTATGGGTCATCACCCTTATTGCTACCGCCGTCATTCTCGGCGTAGCCCTGTTTTTCTGACTCCAAGGAGGATCTGATGAATCAAGTCCCTAAGCGTTCCGATGAACCGATTTTCTGGGGTCTGTTTGGTGCCGGCGGCATGTGGAGCGCCATCGTTGCGCCAGCCATTATTCTGCTGCTGGGTATCTTGCTGCCTCTGGGATTGGCTCCTGACGCGCTGTCTTATGAACGCATCCTGACATTTTGCCAGAGTCTTATTGGCCGCCTCTTTTTGCTGTTGATGATTAGCCTGCCCTTATGGTGTGGCCTGCACCGTTTGCATCACGGTATGCACGATCTGCAAATCCCTGTTCCGGCCAGTAAGTGGGTGTTTTATGGTGCCGCCGCGATTTTAACGGTTATCGCGTTGATTGGGGTTGTTACGCTGTAGTTGCGATAATCTTGAAAAAAAGTCTGCGGGTAAGCCGCAGACTTTTTATTAGACGTATAGCTTGAGACTTTTATTAGAACTTGTAGGAAATGGTCGCCTTATAAGCGCGGCCTTTCTCTTCCTGCCCTTTATACGTATTCAGATAGTAAGACTGCTCGTTGTAACGTTTATCGAAGACATTATCGATACCAAGCTGGATTTCGGTGTTTTTGAATGTACCCGCTTTTGGTGCCCAGGAAATATACATATCACTGACGCCGTAACCTGTTTTATGTACATTTACCACCTGACCGCTATCAGTCCCTTTCGCGTTTGCTGAACGGACAAAGCGGGAATTCCAACCGAGTTCAATGTCAGTTTTATCAAACAAGTAGCTTCCGCCAACCGTGAAAGAATCACCAATGGTTGGTGTAAACTCTAATCTTCTGTCAAATAACTCATTACCTTTGATAATTTTGTTATTCGCTTTGGCGTAAGTCGCTCTTAAGGACCAATTATCCAGTTTATATTTGGTCGCTAATTCAAACCCTTCCAATCTGGATTTCGGGATGTTGTCCAGTGTTCTCTTGGCTAAAGTCGTAGACAGGTCTTTGAAGTTGGTCTGGAAGACTTTACCGATGACAGTAAATGAGTCATTTTCAGCAAAAACACTCGAATAGGTTCCCGCTACACCCGTTTCTAAGTTGTACCCTGTTGTCGCTTTCAAATTAGCATTATGATTGCTTGGCCCCAAACCAATTTCTTTGCCCAACGGCCCTCTGAAGAGTTCGGTATAATTGGCAAATAATGTGGTCGATGCACCCAGTTCGTATTTCAAACCCAATGCTTTTGAGATACGCGCATAGGTTCTCTCAAACGGTTCAAGTTTTTTATTAAGCGTGTTGTATTGGTAATGATCCCATCTGACACCCGGTATGACGTGGAAATCAGCAAGTTGAATATCATCTTCCAAATAAACAGATGATGATTTTCCGGTTTCTACCGCTTTTTTGTGGACATTTTCTGATACATCAGTGTATGCCATTCTGGTATCAAAATATTCATACCCATAAGTTAAAACATGGGATAATTTCTGGGTATCAAAATGAGAGACATTACGCGCCCTGATACCTTGGGTTTCAACAATACTGTCAAATCCTTTTCCAAGCCCACCGACTTCCCTCATATGGTTGAAGCTTTGTTCAGTGTGATAGGCAGAAATTTTTAAATCAATGAAATCATTATCGGCGGGAACATATCGGTAAGTGAGATTATACGCATCACGCTCTGAAGCGTACTTTCCTTTTCTCCCTTTATTGATATCTGAACCAAAATTCAATCGGAAATTAGTTTCCGCATCATTCTGATAATGTTCTTTGGATACATTGATGTACTGCTCATCAGTCAGATTGAATTTCGCTTTTAATAAATAGTTAACCAGTTTCCCATCGGTCGGAATTGAGCTTCTTCCGCGGCTATCTCTGCCCGATTCAGCATCATTTATATCACGGTGGTTAAAGTAGCCTAATAAATCAACGGCACCTACTCTGCCGTAAGTAGCTAAAGATTGCTGGAACTCAGAACCATTGCTGACGTAGCTTAATTTACCTTTTGCACCAAATAATTGGCCCGGCGCTAATAAATCCCCCGCATCAACGGTTTCAAATTTTAAGGCACCGCCAAGGGCACCGGTATCATAGGTAATACTGTTAGTACCGACACTGATATCAATTTGCTTGAGCATTTCAGGATCGATGCCGTAGTTGCCTGCATGATGGAAGTGATATCCCTCTTGTCGTGCACCATCAACCGTAACGTTGATAAATTGATCATCCATACCACGAATTTTGAAACGCTGCCCTAAAGCGCTGGGGTGACCCGCTTGGACGCCCGGTACATTTTTTAAAATCTCACCGACACTTTGTGCCTGTCTGACTTTGATTTCATTACGGTTGACTTTTCCACTCTCTTGTTCTGCATTGTTATCTGCAATAACAACAAGTGTATCGCCAGTGATTGCTGCTTTTTTGGTTGATTCTTCGGTGGTTGCAAATGCGTTGGCAGAGATAGCAACGGTCAGCATTGATGCGGACATCAAAGGAACACACAGGCCACTTTTCGCCAGGCTAGCGTAAATTTGGGTAATTTTAGTCATTTATTTTTAAGCAAAGATACTATTGAGAAGCATTATTATTTACATTTCTTTGGGAAATGTAAATAACTTTAAAGACGGGGATGGTGCATATCTGGATACTCTCCATGTAATCGGCTTTGTTCAATTTTCTTATCAAACGAATGGCGTGAACTTTGACTATCAATGGCGATAATTTCCCGCTTTTCTGAAGAAATAAACGCAGCCAATCCCTTTTTACGCTGGCCACACTGTTCAATATCTGTCCATGAAGCGCACACCGCTATCACTAAGATATCAATAAAAAGGTGCTCGACCTTTCCCTGACAACGCGGATCTGGAAAATCTGAGAATACATCCACTATCAAGCCATTGGATACATTCGTGGCACAGTAATAGTAATCCGGTAACCTCAAATTGAATAAAAAATAATCTTTGATCTTTTGGAATGTGTAAAATAGAATACCTAATAAACATTTTACTAAGAAGGAGGTATGAAAATGTTTTGGTTATTTTTCACGATAATCATTCCATCAATAGTTGCATTTTTCGCATTTAGTTATTGCGCCAATGATAATAATGATGACATTAAGCGCCAAAAAAACAACCCAACCTCACCATCATGCCGCGAACTCTATTAACAGATACAAAGGGATTCTCTGGCGCGATCTGCTTCCTGAATTCGGCGAATGGAACAGTGTTTTTCAACGTCTTATGCCGTCATGTGGGGAGCAGGATCAACAGATCCTGCTGTTTTAGCCAAAATAATTACTCTATGTGCGCCAGAACAGACTCTGCATCCTGATAAGCCCCTGTCTGAACACAAAATGCGATTTTTCCTGCACGATGAGCATGGATCTGTACTTCCATTTTCATAGCTTCCATAACGGCAATTACATCGCCTTCACTGACTTGCTCACCTGTTTTAACCATCCAAGAGTGCAGGATACCGGAAATAGGCGCTTTGACCTGACGGGGATCTTCCGGCGATTTTTCCTTGATGGCAGATTGGGAAGATTGCTGTTCACCAACAGGCGCTAAATGTGCCAATCCCGCCAATAAATCTACAGGCAATCCTAATTCATGTCTGCGGCCATCAATCTCAATAAAAGTGCGGGTGATACTTTTATCTTCAACCGGCAACTGGCGCAGCGAAGCCTCCAGCTCATTCACAAAATCCGTTTCAATCCAGCGGGTATGAATATTGAATGTATCACCAGAAATAAAATCAGGATGTTCCATCACCGCTTGATGGAAAGGCAGCACAGAGGCTACGCCACGGATCTGAAACTCTTTCAATGCCCGACGTGCCCGAACAATGGCCTGTTCCCGGCTCGCCCCAGTGACAATCAACTTTGCCATGAGTGAATCAAAGGTGGCCGGAATGGTGGAGCCATTAATCACCCCAGAGTCTAAACGAATACCGGGGCCCGAAGGCGGGATAAATTCGGTGATTGTGCCAGACATTGGCAGGAAACCTTTCGCCGCATCTTCCGCATTAATGCGAAATTCAAACGAGTGTCCCTTTGGTATGGGCGTTTCCTGAATGCTTAACGGATAACCTTCAGCTATTCGCAACTGCTCGATAACCAGATCAAGACCCGTCGTCTCTTCTGTCACGGGATGTTCTACTTGTAAGCGAGTATTTACTTCCAAGAAAGAAAGCGTCCCCTCAGCGCTAAGTAAAAATTCTACTGTACCCGCCCCCACATAATTGGCTTCCACACAAATGGCCTTTGCTGACTGGTGGATACGTTCTCTTTGTTCCTGCGTCAAAAATGGCGCTGGCGCTTCTTCCACCAACTTCTGGTTACGGCGCTGTAAGGAGCAATCACGCGTCCCCAAAACCACAACATGACCCTGTTTATCCGCAATCACCTGAGCTTCAATATGACGCGGTTTATCCAAAAATTGCTCAATAAAGCATTCGCCACGACCAAATGCCGCTGTCGCCTCACGTACTGCTGAGTGATAAAGCTCTGCCACTTCATCCATGCGCCAGGCAACTTTCAGCCCCCGTCCTCCGCCACCAAAAGCCGCTTTGATGGCAATCGGCAAGCCATGCTGCTCGGCAAAAGCAACCACTTCCTGTACATTTTTGACCGGCTCTGATGTCCCAACAACCAATGGCGCACCCACTTTCTGGGCTATTTTACGCGCCTTAACCTTATCACCCAGCTCATCAATGGTTGCAGGGTCAGGGCCAATCCAAATTAAACCCGCATCTATCACGGCCTGAGCAAATTCCGCTCGCTCAGACAAAAAGCCGTAACCGGGATGCACCATCGTTGCACCAGATCGCTGTGCCACCTCCAGCAAACGAGGCATATTGAGGTAAGTTTCCGTCGGGCTGTTTCCGGCCAGAGCATAAGCTTCATCAGCCAATTGAACATGTTGGGCATTCATATCGGCATCTGCATAAACAGCGACCGTCTGAATGCCATAATCGCGGCAAGCCCGAATGATCCGAACAGCAATTTCACCACGGTTAGCAATCAATACTTTCTTAAGATTATTATTTAAATTATTCGTAGTGGTGTTCATGGAAAATCATGCCTCCCTTGAATTTCATGGAATTGACCAATGGGATTGAATCGAATTTTGGCATTAACAGGGATCTGACCAGCCAGATCGAGATGATAATCTGCCACTGAGGCAATCACCGGATATCCACCAGTCAATGGATGATCAGCCAAAAACAGGACGGGCAGCCCGCTGGCTGGAATCTGTATTGCTCCTGCACACGTTCCTTCACTAGGCAATTCTTGTTGCTTAACTCTGGATAGTGAGCACTTACCATTTAACCGTAAACCTATTCGATTGGATTGAGGCGTTACCTGCCAAATCTGTTTGCTCAATAAGTCGATGGATTCTTGCATAAACCAATCTGTACGCGGGCCAAATAGGATATCCAATACCACGGTTTCATCTTTATTTGGCATGGCAAAAGCCGGCGTTTCAGAAACAGAGATCGCTGCACAGTGAAAGGTTGCACCGATGGCTAATTTATCGTTTATTTTCAACGGGAAAGGCCCGATATTAGCCAACGTATCAAATGAATGACTGGATAAAATGGCCGGAACAGTGAAACCTCCGCGTACCGATAAATACGAACGCATTCCAGCGACAGGAATACCCAGCGAAATTTCGTCACCCTCGTTGAGATCAATCGGTTGGTAAGTATTCACATAGAATACTTCACCCGCTGGTGTTTTTATTTTTATTGGGCAGGGCGCCCCCGTCAACGCAATCAACATCTGCCCATGTGCAACCGCCTTAAATCCTCCCTGAACGATTTCCAGACAAACTTGGTCAGAAGCATTCCCCACAATACGATTTGCACTGCGCAAGGCGCTTTTGTCCATTGCCCCCGATTCGGAGATCCCTGATTTTGCCTGACCCACACGCCCCAAATCTTGGAATAAGGTTTGTAATCCCACCGACAAGATTTCCAGATGGCAAGTCGTTTTTGAAACAGGCGCTAGGTTATTGCCAGACGTTTCAGGCAACCGGGTTTCAGGTAAGCTGATTATTGCAGGGCAGCGCCCGGCATCCCGAAAATTAACCCGATAACCGGGTTGCAATAAGGCAGGAGATGAGCGGGAAAGATCCCACATACGTTCGGTTGTCAGGCCGATAATTTGCCATCCGCCGGGACTCGCCTGCGGATAAACGCTGCTGAACTCCCCCGCCAGAGCAACAGCACCTGCCGGAATGCGTGTTCTGGGGGTTTCTCTGCGAGGAATATTCCATTGCACGGTATCCGATACCATATAAGCAAACCCAGGGGCAAACCCGGTGAAAGCGACGGTGTATTCATTTTCGGTATGTTGATGAATCACTTCCTGAACGGTACACCCTAATATTTCCGCAACCAAAGCAAGGTCATCACCGTTGTAATGCACAGGAATTTCTAGCCGTTTTCCCGTGGCATGACGGCGTTCTTGCAAGTTCCGGCGACGGATTTCTGCCGCCAATTGTTGGCTCGATATTTTTGTCGGCCGAAAACGAATCATTAACGTTCTCGCTGCCGGAATAATTTCTTCAATTGCCAAAATAGGTGACTTATTCAGTGAATCAAGCAGAGCCAATGTTTCTGCCAATCCACTCAATTCAACCATGATGGTATGGCCATTAACAGGTAAAAAACGCAAGGCTATCTCCCTAAATCATTGTATCAATGCGATCCATGCTCATGGATGAATAAATGGCTGAATGGTGATTCCCGCCTGTAGCAAAACGGTTTTGACCTGTTTGGCCATCGCTACCGCACCGGGGCTATCACCATGCACGCAAATCGAATCCGCCTGAATAGGGGTAAATTTGCCATCAATGGACTCAAGCCCCCCTGATGTCACCAATTGCAACATGCGTTGTGCAACGAGATCCGCATCATGCAAAACGGCATCCGCTTCGCGGCGGGAGACTAACTCCCCTTGTGAGGTATAGGCACGATCAGCAAATGCTTCCGCGATGGTTTTCAGCCCTCTTTCCTGAGCCAGCTTAAGAATGTTTGAGCCCGCCAAACCGACCAACATCAGGTTGGGATCGATCGCCAAAATGCCTTCAATCACAGCAAGCGCCTGATATTCATCATTCGCGATGGTGTTATACAGCGCGCCATGCGGCTTAACATAACTCACTCTGGTGCCTGCCGCCGTAGCCAATCCTTGTAAGGCACCAATCTGGTAAATCACATCAGCGGTCAGCTCATGGCTGTCGATATCCATTTTACGTCGCCCAAAGCCAACCAAATCGGGGTAGGAAACATGGGCACCGATTGCAACATTATTTTCCTGTGCCGATTTCAAGGTCTGCAAAATCCCGGCCGGATCACCCGCATGAAAACCACAGGCAACGTTAGCGCTACTGACAATCCCCAATATTGCTTCATCGTTTCCCATCCGCCATTGACCAAAACTTTCACCCAGATCACTATTTAAATCGATCGTTGTTATCATGATGATCCCCTTAAGCGGATTGCAAAAACTCAAAGATTGAACCGATAGACATGACAGCCATGTACCATGTCAGCACACAAGTCAACGCGCCTGACCACAGCAACCAGCGTGGATAGACATATCCGGCCATCAAATCGGCACGTTTCCAGCCAACATACACAAAGAGGGTCAAACCAAGCGGAAGAATAAGCCCATTAAAACCACCGGCGAAAACCAGCAACGCGGCGGGCGGCGTTCCCACTAATAGATAAACGGCCAACGATGCGGCAATAAAGAACAAGGTGGCGATATTGCGCTGGCGCTCAGTCAATTGCTTTCGAAAAACACTGCAAAAGGAAATGGAAGTATAGGCAGCACCGATAATGCTGGTCATTGCCGCGGCCCAAAAAATTAAACCAAAGATGCGCAGCCCAAATTCACCAGCGGCGATCTGAAAGGCTTGAGAGGCAGGATTTGCCGTTTCACCGGCAATATCAAGAGTAAAACCACTGGCAACCACGCCTAAGATGGCAAGAAATAACAGGTAACGCATCAGGCCAACAACCAGAATCCCTTTGGTTGCTGCGCGGGAAACAATGCTGATGTTTTCAACGCCCACCGCGCCTTTATCCAGTAAACGGTGAGCACCTGCATAACAAATGTAACCACCAACCGTTCCGCCAACAATCGTTGTGATCGTCGCAAAATTGATTTCATCGGGCAGTACGGTTTGCCGCAAGGCTTCTCCCACCGGCGGATTGGAAACTATCGCAACAAACAGTGTCATGCCTATCATGACCAGACCCAATATCACCATAATCCGATCAATGGCGACACCGGCTTGGCGAGAGGTAAAAATGTAAATCGCCATCAGTGCACTGAATAATCCGCCCCACTTCGGCTCCAGTCCCACCAAGGCATTAAGCCCTAATCCCGCTCCCGCAATATTACCGATGTTAAACACTAATCCGCCAAGGATCACCAAAGCAGCCAACAAGTAGCCACTTCCCGGAATCGCTGCATTGGCAATATCAGCCGATTGCATTCGAGTTAATGTGACAATTCGCCAAATGTTTTGCTGTACCACAAAATCGATCAAAATCGAGGCCAGGATACCAAAGGCAAAAGCCGCTCCCATCGTGGCAGTAAATGTCGCTGTCTGAGTGATAAACCCCGGCCCGATCGCTGATGTCGCCATCAAAAAAACCGCAGCAATCAAAGACGAACGCCGATTTGAGACAAAACCTGCCGAGTTTTGTTTCACTGTTTCCTGCGTTTCCTGCATAGCCATAGGCTATTCTCCCCTGTCATCGTTATTGTATTTATTGTTTTCTAAGCAATATCTGTACCATTGTGGAACCAAATAAGAGAATTGTTTTATTAAGGTGAATGTATTGTTGAACAATAGATATAATCTGACGAGGAAATAAGCAAATAGAATTGTATTATCGATCCTTAAAATCCAATAGCGATCACTTTATTAACATTTCCCATTGAATTTATCGCCAATGCGCACGATTTAGGTGCAACAAGCCCAATAATATTGCCCCACATTAGTTCAAGGGCAGTAACTTGCTGGTTATCGGTGAATATGTGAAGATTCGCTTTTATATACGCTTTGAAGGTGTTTGTTATCAGCCATTGAATCTAACGGATGACTATGAAAAAAAACCATTCTCCCCAGATTTTAAGCAAAAGAATCGCCGAATCCATCAGAAATAAACTGGTTATTGGGGAGTTATTACCTGGGCAACGACTATCAGAAGCTGCGCTGAGTGAACAGCTTGAAATTTCACGCAATACGTTACGTGAAGTGTTCCGTCTTCTTACCCAAGAAGGGCTGCTGAAACATGAACCTAATCGTGGCGTATTTGTGGCAACACCTGATATTGCATCCATTATTGATATCTATCGGGTTCGGCAGCTCATTGAATGTCAGGCTCTGGCTCAGGCTTATCCCATGCACCCCAGCGTTGCCAAAATGAAACAAGCTGTTGAAGTCGCTCAACAATGTCGCGAGCAACAAGATTGGATTGGTGCCGGAACAGCGAATATGCACTTTCATGCCGCGATCGTAGAGTTAACTGATAGTGAAAGGTTAATCGCTTTCTATCACAATATCTCCGCAGAACTCCGTCTGGCTTTTGGCATTTTAAATGATCCTGAACTTTTGTATGCACCTTATATCGACAAAAATGCGCATATTCTAGAACTGCTTATCTCAGGACAAAATGAGGAGGCAGCTAAAAAAATGAAGGATTATTTGGCATTATCAGAAAGGGCAATACTGGCTGCTTATACCCGTAAAAACCACCAAATATCATAAAAC
>NZ_JAQRFJ010000043.1:0-33211 GCF_028599065.1 Xenorhabdus sp. PR6a
GGCCGAATTGTCTATAACGGGGTTCACACCTGGGTTTTGCCGCGTCTCCGCCGGTGCAGTATGGCTGGAGTCCTCGGGGCAAACCCCATGAAACTGAGCCGCTGACGTACAGCCCTGAATTGAATCTGATTGAGATCGTCTGGAAGCAAGCCAAATATCACTGGCGACGATTTATGACCTGGACTCAGGAGACGATGGAAGAAGAAATCAATGCATTAGTTGGGCGGTTACGGTGAAAAATATGCAATTAATTTTTCTTGATTACTTACGGATATTAGCTTGAATATCTATATCGTAACGGAAAGGTGTTTTTCTTGGTATAACCCTTGGTTTCCACCCACATAGCGGGTGGTTTTATGTTTAAGAAGCTGACGCTACTTAAACTGGCTAAAGCCATAATCTGAGGGCACCCAATGGGTGCCCTGAAAATAACATTGCTCAATGATATTTATTAATAATTAACGTTTCAGTGCTTCAGTTAATTCTTCACGCATTTCAGACAGAATATCTTTAACAATACGTGGGCTACCCGCAACGATATTGCCGGAGCTGATATAGTTATGGCCGCCAACGAAATCGGTGACAATGCAACCTGATTCACGTACCAGCAATTCGCCGCCCATGAAATCCCACGGTTTCAGGCCAATTTCGAAGAAGCCATCGACACGGCCGGCAGCCACATAGGCCATATCCAGTGCCGCTGAACCCGTGCGGCGGAAGTCTGCACAGCGATCAAATAATTTACCCAGTACATTCATGTAAGGGATAGCGTGTTGCTTGGCTTTGAATGGGAAACCGGTCGCCAGGATCGTGCCATCCAGATCACGGGCATTCGTACCGCGCAGACGATAACCATTCAATTGCGCGCCTTGGCCACGGGTTGCGGTGAACAGCTCATTGCGCATCGGATCGTAAACCACAGCCACTTCAGTGCGGCCTTTAATGCGCACGGCAATGGAAACAGCAAAATGGGGGAGACGTTTAATAAAGTTGGTGGTGCCATCCAGCGGATCGATAACCCATTGGAAATCGTATTCTTCTCCTAAGTGCTCACCGCTTTCTTCGGTAATAATCGTATGCTTAGGATAAGATTTACGGATGATGTCAATGATCAGCTTTTCCGCTTCACGATCAACATTGGTCACGAAATCATTACTGCCTTTTTGGCTTGCTTCAACAGCATCAGGAGTTTCATAGCTTTTGGCAATGTAGTTGCCGGCTTTACGCGCAGCGCGTATAGCGATGTTTAGCATCGGATGCATGGGGTATCTTCCACCAGAATTTTAAAGAACGGGAACAAATCGGCGCGCAGTATAGCAGTAGTTCGTCAAAATGACTAATGCTGTGTTAAGATATTCGGCTCTTATACTGAATTTAAAAGCCGCCATGTTAGAGAATATCCGCATTATTCTGGTAGAAACCTCCCATACAGGTAACATGGGATCAACCGCCAGGGCCATGAAAACAATGGGATTAACCAATCTGTATCTGGTCAATCCCCTCGTCCAACCTGATTCTCACGCTATCGCACTTTCTGCCGGTGCCAGTGATGTCATCGGCAATGCAACGATGGTGAATTCGTTGGATGAGGCACTGGCGGGGTGTGAGTTGGTTATTGGAACCAGTGCCCGCTCCCGAACCCTCTCTTGGCCAATAGTTGAACCACGTGAATGTGGTGAACGTTGCGTCAACGCAGCCACTCACTCACCAGTTGCCATTGTTTTTGGCCGTGAACGTGTCGGCTTGACTAACGAAGAGTTGCAGAAGTGTCATTATCATCTTTATATTCCGACCAATCCGGAATATGGTTCGTTGAATCTGGCGATGGCGGTTCAGTTGGTCAGCTATGAGATTCGCATGGCACACCTTGCGGCTCAGGAACAGTTGGAAGCGACGTCTCCAGAGCATGAAGCAACGTATCCACCTGCCGAAGACATGGAGCGTTTTTATCAGCATCTTGAGCAGGTATTGAATGAATCTGGTTTCATTCGCAAAGCACATCCGGGGCAGATCATGAATAGATTAAGACGCCTTTATACCCGTGCGCGGCCGGAAACCCAAGAGCTGAATATCCTGCGTGGTATACTGACTTCTATGGAGAAATGGGCTAAAAAATAAACTGACGTGTTTGAAAAATGTTGCAGGCAGCCACAAATAATAGTTGAGTAAATTACTCGGTTAAATAGTTGACTAAAACAGTCAGGAATGCCACAATTTCACCCATATTTCACCACGGAGTTTTTGTTATGAGACTGACATCAAAAGGACGTTATGCGGTAACAGCCATGTTAGATGTGGCGTTGCATTCACAAGAAGGTCCGGTTCCATTAGCCGACATTTCTGAACGTCAGGGCATCTCCCTTTCCTATCTTGAGCAGTTGTTTTCCCGCCTGCGTAAAAATGGTCTGGTTTCTAGCGTCCGTGGTCCCGGTGGCGGCTATTTATTGGGCAGAAGTGCCAGTCACATTTTCGTTGCCGAAGTAATTTCTGCTGTTGATGAATCCGTTGATGCCACTCGTTGCCAAGGCAGGGAAGGCTGCCAAGGCGGCGATCGGTGTTTGACCCATGCCTTGTGGCGTGACCTCAGTGATCGCATCACCAGCTTCCTGAGTAGCATCAGTTTAGAAGAATTAGTGAATAACCAAGAAGTATTGGACGTCGCTGATCGTCAAGACGGCGATAAGCGACGTACCCCTAACGGCAGACCTCAAGAGACGATTAACGTTAACCTGCGTGCGTAACCTTGCGGCAAATACTTGTTGTGACAATAAAAGTATTAAAAGTGTCTTACGGAGCATGTGAGCAATGAAATTACCCATTTATTTGGACTATTCAGCAACAACACCGGTCGATCCCCGTGTTGCTGAAAAGATGATGAATTATTTGACGATTGACGGGATCTTCGGTAACCCGGCTTCCCGTTCGCACCGTTTTGGTTGGCAGGCGGAAGAAGCGGTTGATATCGCGCGTAATCAAATTGCTGATTTAGTCGGCGCAGACCCGCGTGAAATCGTGTTCACTTCAGGGGCGACAGAGTCAGATAACCTGGCAATTAAAGGTGCTGCAAAATTTTATCAGAAGAAAGGCAAGCACATTATCACCAGCAAAACGGAACACAAAGCGGTTTTAGATACTTGCCGCCAGTTAGAGCGCGAAGGTTTTGAGATCACGTATCTGGCGCCAATGAGCAACGGCATGATTGATCTGAAAGAGCTGGAAGCGGCCATGCGTGAAGACACTATTCTGGTTTCCATCATGCACGTCAACAATGAAATCGGTATTGTTCAGGATATCGTGACCATCGGTGAATTATGCCGTAGCCGTGGCATTATTTTCCATGTGGACGCTACCCAAAGCGTGGGTAAATTGCCGATCGACCTGAGCCAGCTCAAAGTGGATCTGATGTCCTTTTCTGCGCATAAGCTTTATGGCCCGATGGGAATTGGTGCGATGTATGTGCGCCGTAAGCCTCGTGTACGTATTGAAGCACAACAGCATGGCGGTGGTCATGAGCGCGGTATGCGTTCCGGTACATTGCCTGTTCACCAGATTGTTGGCATGGGCGAAGCCTACCGTATCGCGAAGGAAGAGCTGGAATCCGAGGCAGAGCGCCTGCGTGGTTTGCGCCTGCGTTTGTGGAACGGTATCAAAGATATTGAAGAAGTTTACCTGAACGGTGATTTGGAACTGGGTGCGCCACACATTCTGAATGTCAGCTTCAACTATGTTGAAGGTGAATCCTTGATGATGTCATTGAAAGATCTGGCGGTATCTTCTGGCTCCGCATGTACTTCAGCGAGTCTGGAGCCTTCTTATGTCCTGCGTGCACTGGGCATGAATGATGAACTGGCACACAGTTCTATCCGTTTCTCTTTGGGGCGTTTTACCACAGAAGAAGAAATAGACTACACGATCAAGTTGATTCACAACGCGATTGGTCACCTGCGCGATCTTTCTCCATTGTGGGAAATGTTCAAGCAGGGGGTGGATATTAGCGCCATCGAATGGTCTCATCATTAATCAGACGGTTTCAGGAGTAACGATATGGCTTACAGCGACAAAGTAATTGATCACTATGAAAACCCACGTAATGTTGGTTCATTCGACAGCGAAGATCCATCCGTGGGAAGTGGCATGGTAGGGGCACCCGCTTGTGGTGACGTCATGCGGTTGCAAATCAAAGTCAACGATGAAGGCATCATCGAAGACGCACGTTTCAAAACCTATGGCTGCGGCTCGGCAATTGCATCCAGTTCGTTGGTCACCGAATGGATGAAAGGCAAATCGCTGGAACAGGCTGAGGGAATTAAAAACACTCAGATTGCTGAAGAGCTAGAATTGCCGCCGGTGAAAATTCACTGTTCTATTTTGGCCGAAGATGCTATCAAAGCGGCTATTGCTGATTACAAGAACAAACGCCAAGCCAAGTAACTATTTTTACAAGGTATTTTCTTTTTGGTGGATATTGCTGCAATATCCACCTTTACTAGTTTTAACATGAGGTGTTGTATGTCAATTTCCGTGACAGAAAGTGCAGCCCAACGTATTTCTGCCTTTCTTGCCAATCGAGGAAAAGGTGTCGGGTTGCGCTTGGGGGTGAAAACATCCGGCTGCTCTGGTATGGCATATGTACTTGAATTTGCTGACGCAATAAACGAAGAAGATCAGGTTTTTGAAGATAAGGGCGTGAAAGTTATCGTTGACGGTAAAAGCATCCTTTACCTTGATGGTACTGAGTTGGATTTTGTTAAAGAAGGTCTGAATGAAGGCTTTAAATTCAACAATCCCAATGTTTCCAGCGAATGCGGCTGTGGGGAAAGTTTCCACGTTTAACCCCATTTTTTGACCCGCATTTTGCGAAACTAAGAGTAACTTATGGACTATTTTACTTTATTTGGGCTGCCTGCACGTTATGCGATTGATCGCGAACAGTTGGTGACCCGTTATCAGGAATTGCAACGCCAGTTTCATCCTGATCGTTTTGCCAACCAGCCAGAACGTGAAAAAACGCTGGCACTCCAACAAGCGGCGACCATCAATGATGGTTACCAGACGCTAAAACATCCCTTGAAACGCGCGGAATATATGCTGTCTCAGCACGGGTTTGATCTATCCAACGAACAGCACACGATGCAGGATACGGCTTTCCTGATGCAACAGTTGGAATTGCGCGAAGAGCTTGATGCGATTGAACATAGTGTCGATCCAGAAACAGCGTTGAACGGTTTTACATCCCGCTTAACTAAAATGATTAAAACGCGCAGTGAGCAGATGGAACAGCAAATCAATGCTGCTGAGTGGTCAATGGCAGCCGATACCGTCCGTAAATTACGCTTTCTGGATAAATTGCAACAGCAGGTTGAACAACTGGAAGAGCAGTTGTTGGATGATTTTTAGCAGACTTTTCACTGACTTTTAGCGGAATGAGTTTCAGTTGAATAACTTTCGGCTGATATCGATTTATAGGGGCACACATGGCTTTATTACAGATCAGCGAACCGGGTTTATCTGCCGCGCCACACCAACGTCGGCTGGCTGCGGGGATTGATCTTGGTACAACTCACTCTTTGGTGGCGACCGTCCGTAGCGGTCAGGCGGAAACATTAGCAGACAGCGATAACCGCCACTTGCTGCCTTCGGTTGTGCAGTACCGCAAAGAGGGCATCCAAGTCGGTTGGCAGGCGCGCCAACAGGCTGCTTCTGATCCCGTTAATACGATCAGTTCCGTCAAGCGAATGATGGGACGCTCTTTGGCTGACATTCAACAACGTTATCCCAACCTGCCATACCAGCTTCAGGCCAGTGAAAATGGTTTGCCATTGATCAATACCGCGGCCGGTTTGGTCGATCCTATTCAGGTTTCTTCTGACATCTTGAAATCGTTGGCGCAACGGGCAGAAGAAACCTTGGATGGTAAACTGGATGGTGTGGTGATCACCGTCCCTGCTTATTTTGATGATGCCCAACGTCAGGGAACCAAAGATGCTGCCCGGTTAGCGGGTTTGCATGTTCTTCGCCTGTTGAATGAACCTACTGCGGCCGCCATCGCCTATGGCCTCGATTCCGGTCAGGAAGGCGTGATCGCCGTTTACGATCTGGGGGGCGGAACATTCGATGTTTCCATTCTCCGCCTTAGCCGCGGGGTGTTTGAAGTGCTGGCAACGGGCGGAGATACCGCTCTCGGTGGCGACGATTTTGATTTGCTGCTGGCAAATTGGATACGTGAGCAGGCTGGGATCAGCGACAACGACCACGGATTGCAGCGCCAATTGCTGGATGTGGCGACTCAAGCCAAAATTGCCTTGAGTGACGCTGAGCGAGCAGACATCAAGATTGCCGGCTGGCAGGGCAGTATGACCCGCACCGACCTTAACGCATTGATCACCCCTTTGGTCAAACGCACATTACTCTCCTGCCGTCGGGCGCTGAAAGATGCGGGTGTTACGGTGGATGAGGTCTTGCAGGTCGTCATGGTTGGCGGTTCAACGCGAGTGCCGTTGGTGCGCAGCAAAGTAGGCGAATTCTTTGCCCGTGAGCCATTAACGTCTATCGATCCAGACAAAGTTGTCGCTGTTGGTGCGGCGATTCAGGCCGATATTCTGGTGGGCAACAAACCCGACAGCGAAATGCTGTTACTAGATGTGATCCCACTGTCACTAGGTCTGGAAACCATGGGCGGTCTGGTTGAAAAAGTCATTCCACGCAATACCACCATTCCGGTTGCGAAAGCGCAAGAATTCACCACATTCAAAGATGGTCAAAGTGCGATGAGCATTCATGTGGTGCAAGGCGAGCGGGAATTGGTCAATGATTGCCGTTCACTGGCGCGTTTCACACTGCGCGGTATTCCGCCGTTACCGGCGGGCGGCGCACATATTCGCGTGACCTTTCAGGTCGATGCGGATGGCCTGTTGAGCGTCAGTGCACTGGAGAAATCCACGGGTGTTGAAGCCGCTATTCAGGTGAAACCTTCCTATGGTTTGTCGGATCAAGAAATTGCCCATATGCTCAAAGACTCCATGACCAATGCGCAGGAAGACATTCAGGCACGCAAATTGGCTGAACAGAAAGTTGAAGCTGCCAGAGTGCTGGAAAGTTTAACCAGCGCATTGGAAAAAGATGCCGATTTACTGAGTCAAGAAGAGCAGGCGGCGATTGATGCCGCCGCACAAGTATTAATTGAAAGTGCGCAGGGAACCTCCCCTGATGCGATTGAAAGTGCCATTAAGCAATTGGACAAACAAACGCAGGAATTTGCAGCACGCCGTATGGACACATCAATCCGCCGGGCTTTGGCGGGTCATTCTGTGGATGAAATTTAATTATGCCAAAAATTGTATTTTTACCTCATAACGAACTTTGCCCTGAAGGTGCCGTATTGGATGCGAAGGAAGGCGAATCCATTCTGGATGTTGCATTACGTCACGGCATTGAAATTGAACATGCTTGTGAGAAATCCTGTGCGTGTACCACCTGTCACTGCGTTGTCAGAGAGGGTTTTGATTCACTGGAAGAGAGCAGTGAACTGGAAGATGACATGCTGGATAAGGCATGGGGGCTGGAGCCTGAAAGCCGCTTGAGCTGTCAGGCCAAAGTTGCCGATGAGGATTTAGTCATTGAAATCCCCAAATACACCATTAACCATGCACGTGAACACTGACAGGAGAATGAACAATGAAATGGTCTGACAGTCGTGATATTGGCGAAGCGCTGTATGATAAATTTCCTGATGTAGACCCAAAAACAGTGCGTTTCACCGACCTGCATGAGTGGATTTGTGAACTGGAGGGTTTTGATGATGATCCACAGAAATCCAACGAAAAAATCTTAGAAGCTATTTTGTTGGTATGGCTGGATGAGTATGAATAGATGAATTAGGGTGAAATTTGCCTAAACCAAAAAATCGCGCAAACTCACCGATTCTTGCTCAATAACTTGGCATAGGCTGTATTTAGTGGAAAACTGGCAATCGCCAGTTTTTTTATACGCTCTTACTGTGAAACAGTAAGAGATATGACACCGAGAACAGATAAGAAGTGAGAAAAAATGACAAAGAAAATTATGCCCATAACACTGTCTTATGAGCCAGCTAACGCTTGCTGGGGTGAAAAAGCACTAATCAGTTCAAGTGAGCAGGGGATCACCATTCATCTGGAAAACAGTGGGAAACTGGGTGCCATTCAACGCGCCGGACGTAAAATTGAAGGACAAGGTATTCGCAATGTCGCCTTAGCGGGTGAGGGTTGGGATCTGGAAAAAAGTTGGTCATTTTGGCTGGGCTTCCGTTCACCCAAGGGATTGCGCGCCATTGAATGGCCACGGCTCCCTGCGGCGGAAAAACAAGAACTGGAAAGACGGATCAAATTCATTGATTGGGTGCGTGATACCATCAATCTTCCGGCAGAGGATTTGGGACCAGAACAGCTTGCCCAGAGAGCGATTGATTTACTGAGTGATGTCGCGGGTGATGCTGTGAGTTATCGCATTATCAAAGGAAATGATTTGCATGAACAGGGATATGCCGGGATATATACCGTTGGTCGCGGCTCTTCCCGTGATCCGGTGTTTTTGGCATTAGATTACAATCCAACCAAAGAGGCTAAAGCGCCGGTTTTTGCCTGCCTGGTGGGGAAAGGTATTACCTTCGATTCCGGTGGATACAGCATCAAACCGTCTAATTTCATGGACTCCATGAAATCAGATATGGGCGGCTCTGCAACCTTAACGGGAGCACTGGCGCTGGCAATCAGCCGGGGTTTAAAACACCGTGTAAAACTGTTTTTGAGCATCGCAGATAATATGGTGAGTGGTCATGCGTTCAAATTGGGCGATATCATTCGCTACCGTAACGGCAAAACCGTTGAAGTGATGAATACCGATGCGGAAGGTCGTCTGGTTCTGGCTGATGGCTTGATTGATGCTAGTGCGGAAAAAGCACAACTGATTATTGATGCTGCCACGTTGACCGGGGCAGCGAAAACCGCAGTCGGCAATGATTACCACTCAGTATTAGGCTTTGATGATCAGCTGGTATCTGATTTACTGACGGCGGCTGATCATGAAAATGAATTATTCTGGCGTTTACCGCTGGCTGAATTCCACCGTAGTCAACTGCCATCCAACTTTGCTGATCTGAACAACATTGCGTCACCGGCACATTCGGCAGGAGCCAGTACCGCCGCTGCTTTCTTGTCCCACTTTGTCAAAAATTACAAAAAAGGTTGGGTACATATCGATTGTTCAGCCACTTACCGCAAATCCTCCGTAGAACAATGGGCGGCGGGAGCAACGGGATATGGTGTCCGCACGATTGCCAATTTATTGCTGACAAGAGCAAAATAACCGGCGAAATAAATTAAAAATTCTTTCTTAATAGCTCCTCTTATTATAGGGAGCTATTGTTATAAAAAACGGTATAACAAACTATTTTTCCCTGATTTTATCTTCAATTCAGAGCAGAATTCATTTAAGCCGTATTTATTTAAACCATATTTATTTAAACCATATTTATTTAAATAGTATTGTTCGGAGACTGGAATGAGTTTATCAAATGGGTCTATCGCTACCGTAATAGAGGTTCCTGGTGGAAGCCGTATTACCCTGAGCCAGCCAGAAAAGCCGCCGATTCAACTTATTGAATCCTTGACTAATTTGTTCAAACAACATAAGACTGTCCGGCGAGCTTTTTTAGTGATGATCCATGACAAAAATGTAGATGAAAAACCGAATTTTCTCATTGGACTAGAATTTAGTGAGACACTGACAGACAGTGAGACTGACACCTTAATTCAAGAAGCCGGTGAACTGGCTTGCGAATATCTTGATGAAGCAGAATCTGTCGATTTTTGCCTGCTTGATGAAAAGGAAGGGGGGATTAGCCACTACTTGATTCAACATACTCAACCTTTTTATCAGCGCAAATTAGGGAGTTGGTTGCGTGATACCATTCCTGTTGTGAATCAATAACGGGTTGATTGATGTAATTTGATTACACTGATTAAACGGATATTGCGATGAGCATCGAAAATCGACAAAAACATCGCATATAGAGATAAGCGCTATTTCTCTTTTGTCGGGAATTTAGTTATTTTTTCTGCGCCTTGGTAAGGTGAAATAGGAAGTACCATAATAAATATCCCAAAAAATAATATTGGGTGTATCCGGTAAATTTATGAGGATTATGGTTATGTATCAACGACAATTGCGGCAATGGGTGGCACAGAGAAAGCAATATCTGGTCGTGGTGTTCGCTATATTACTTTCACTCTTTGCACTTTCTGGATGCGATCAGTCCGAAAGCCCAGAGAAAGACAAACCACATTCTTCATTAGCTCAGCCTGACAACGCTCAGGGTGAAAAAACCAAATTAAAAGCCTTATCAAATAAAGAGATGGGCTCCCAAACGGCAAAACCTAATAGGGAATCTGAGGTTAAGGCGGAAGTTACGCAATCGGCACAACGCTATGCAGGTAAAGATGTCACTATCTTAGATGCGTCTGAGCTGCAATTGGATGGTGCCAGTGCCATGGTAGTGACGTTTTCTGTTCCTCTGGCGCTTAACCAGGATTTTTCGCAAAAGATGCACCTTGTTGATGTGAAATCAGGGAAACTCGATGGCGCCTGGGAGCTTTCCAATAATCAGATGGAACTCAGATTACGCCATTTGCCTCCTTCACGTGAATTGCAATTGACGGTTGACGAAGGTATCGAAGGTATCAATGGGCGTCAATTGGCGAAAGCTTTTGAGAAAAGAGTGAAGACCGCATCGATTACGCCTACCGTGGGTTTTGCCAGCAAGGGGGTATTATTACCCAATAAGGCAGCAGAAGGATTGCCTGTTCTGGCGCTGAATGTTGACCGTGTCGATGTCAATTTTTTCCGCATTAAAGATCAAGCATTACCTGACTTTATCGCCAATTGGCAATACAGCAGTAATATGGATAATTGGGATTCCCAAAGGTTACTGCAAGACGCCGAGTTAATCTATACCGGGCGTTTTAACCTCAACCCTGCCGCGAATACCCGTGAAAAAATCCTCCTGCCCTTAAGCAATATCAAAGAACTGCAAAAAAATGGCGTTTATCTGGCTGTCATGCAGCAGGCGGGAAAATATGCCTATAGTACTCCGACTACCCTGTTCACCTTGAGCGACATTGGTGTTTCTCTGCACAATTATCTGAACAGGGTCGATGTCTTTAGCCAATCTTTGCAGCAAGGCGCTAGTCTGAAAGGCGTTGAGATCCGCATGTTGGACGCGAAAGGACAACTCGTGGCAAAAGCGACAACAGACAGTGATGGACATGCTTCTCTGGAAAAAAGTAACAAGGCTAAATTATTGCTGGCGATTCTGGATGGGCATACCAGCATGATTGATTTGACCTCACCGGCATTAGATCTCTCTGAATTTGATATTGGTGGGCCACAAGGATATAGCAAACAGTTTTTTGTCTTTGGCCCCAGAGACCTTTATCGGCCAGGGGAAACCTTGATCGTTAATGGTTTACTGCGTGATGCCGATGGTCACCCGTTAAAATCACAACCCGTCAAAGTGGATGTATTAAAAGCCGATAATCAGGTTGTCCATCGTTTTGTTTGGCAAGCGGAAAACGGATTATATCAATATCGTTACCCCATTCCTCGCGATGCTGAAACAGGGATGTGGTCACTGCGATTGGATTTAGGCGATAACACACCACGATATTACAAATTTAATGTTGAAGATTTCATGCCGGAAAGAATGGCATTGGAGATCAAAGGAAACGCTAATCATCAACCCATATTGACTAATGAAGATGTTGAATTCGCCATAACAGGTCGTTACTTGTATGGCGCCCCTGCGGCTGATAATCGTTTGCAAGGACAATTGTTCCTGCGTCCTGCCCGCAATGCCGTGGCGAAATTACCGGGATATGAATTTGGCTCGGTAAAAGAGAGCGATTTGCAACGGACATTGGATGAATTCGATCATACTTTAAACAGTGAAGGGAAGATGAACCTTTCTGTCAGCAGTGATAACTGGAAATCCATTGCCTCTCCGGTCACCGTTATTGTACAGGCCAGTTTGCTGGAATCCGGCGGACGCCCGGTAACTCGCCGTGCTGAACAGGCCATCTGGCCGGCTAAGAAACTGGTCGGTATACGCCCGCTTTTTGATAAAAAGCCCATTTATGATTACCGTACCAATCGCGATGAAAATCGCTATAACGTAGATGAAAATTCACTGGCCGAATTTGAAATAGCTTATGCTGATGCCAGTGGTAAAAAGTATGCGGCATCAGAGTTAAGGGCACGTCTGATATATGAACGGCGTGATTATTATTGGCGTTGGTCAGACAGTAACGGTTGGGATTCGGATTATAACCAGAAAGATTTGGTCATGGCCGATGAGCATGTCCAGATTGCAGAAAATGGGACAGCTAAAATCAGTTTCCCAGTGGATTGGGGGGCTTACCGTATTGAAATTGTCAACCCGCAAAATCAACTCGTGACTAGCGTGAATTTCTGGGCGGGATATTCATGGCAGGATAATACCAGCGGCACAGGGGCAGTACGTCCTGATCAGGTTAAATTGTCGCTGGATAAATCCGCCTATCGACCCGGCGAAAAAGTGCAAGTGCGTTTGACTGCACCACAAGCCGGTCGAGGTTATTTGCTGGTGGAATCGAGTGATGGCCCATTGTGGTGGCAAGAAATAGACGTCCCGGAAAAAGGTCTGGATGTTGAAGTTCCCATTAATCGGGCGTGGGCTCGTCATGATCTGTATCTCACGGCTGTTGTTGTGCGCCCCGGTGATAAATCTCGTCAGGCTACTCCCAAGAGGGCAATCGGGGTATTGCACCTGCCATTGACGGATGAAGGACGTAAGCTGAATTTAGCCTTAAATGCGCCTGATAAAATGCGGCCCAATCAGGATCTCACCGTTAAAATCAAAGTCACCCCCCAACAAGGGCAAGTACTGCCAAAACAAGTTAATGTTCTGCTTTCAGCGGTAGATACCGGTGTGTTAAGCATTACTGATTTTAAAACCCCTGATCCTTATGAGGCTTTCTTTGGCCGTAAACGTTATGGTGTTGATCAATATGATGTCTATGGCCATCTGATTGAGGCAGAAGGGCGTCAGGCAAATCTGCGCTTTGGGGGAGATGGTAATGACAGTGCGTTAGAGCGAGGCGGTAAAAAACCATTGACGGACGTTAAAATTATCGCAGAGCAGGCGAAACCCATTACCTTGAATGCCAATGGTGAAGGCGAAGTGACTTTGCCTATTCCGGATTTCAACGGGGAACTCCGATTGATGGCACAGGTATGGAGTCATGATGAATTCGGTCACGGAGAAGGTAAAATCATTGTCGCAGCACCGGTTATTACTCAAATGTCATTGCCTCGTTTTATGGCGGGTGGTGATCAGTCTCAATTGTCGTTGGATCTCACCAATGCGACGGATCAACCTCAAGCCCTGACTTTGCATTTTGCTGCTGAGGGGTTGATTAAATTACGGGGTGTAACAAGCGAAAAACTGATATTGGAAAAAGGAAAACGGACAACCGTTCAAATTCCGGTCAAAGCAGACTATGGATTTGGGCAAGGTGAACTTTTCCTGACCATTGATGGCTTGAATCTGCCTGAGAAAAAACAGACGCAATATAAAAATAGCTGGAAAATAGGGGTTCGTCCGGCTCATCCCGCTAAAACCATTCAATTTGCTGACGTGATCCATCAAGGGAAACATTGGCAACTACCCCCATCCGCCATTTCAGGTCTGGCACCCGACACGCTGGAAGGGCAGTTATTGTTGACCAGCAGGCCACCCTTGCAAATCGCGCGTTATATTCGTGAATTGTATGCTTATCCTTACGGTTGTCTGGAGCAAACAGTGAGCGGGCTTTACCCGTCACTCTATTCCAATGAAGCTGAATTGAAGAAATTGGGTATTCATACCCAAAGTGATGAAAAGCGCAGGCAGGCCATTGAGGCGGGAATTACGCATCTGCTTAACATGCAGCGCCATGATGGCAGCTTTTCGTTGTGGGATCGCAATGGCAATGAAGAGTTCTGGCTGACGGCTTATGCAACGGATTTCCTGTTCCGAGCCAGCCAGCAGGGGTACAGCGTTCCCGTTGATGCGCTGAAAGCGGCGAATAACCGCTTGCTGCGTTACCTACAGGACAGAACCATTATCAGTGATCGCTACAGTGGTGCCCGTTCGGCGACCCAATTTTCCGTGCAGGCTTATGCCGGCTTGGTATTAGCGAGTCAGCAAAAAGCGCCGTTGAGTGGATTAAGGCAGCTCTATGAACGTCGGGCACAGGCGGAAAATGGTTTGTCTCTGGTGCAATTGGGCATCGCACTGAAAATGATGGGGGATAATCCCCGTGGCAATGAAACGGTTCACTTGGGCGTGAATAAGCCTCGCCCGCCGGGTTATGGATTGGGTGACTATGGCAGTGTTATCCGTGATAACGCACTGATTGTGGCTCTGTTGACAGAACACAATATGTTGCAAAAAGAGCGTGACGAAAAGCTGTTGAGTTTGTCCAATCAGTTACTCACTCGTGATTATTTCTCGACACAGGAAAGTAATGCGTTGTATTTGGCCGGACGTTACTTTATCAGTGCCACTGAGCAACCGTGGAAAGCGGCAATTAATCAGCAAATGCCGCCACTTGACCGTAACAGTGCCTTGACCGAAGGATTAACGGCAAGCCAGCTTGCAAAAGGTATGGATATCAGCAACCGTGGTGACAGTACGCTGTATTCGCGTTTGAATATCGTCGGGTACCCGCTGAAAACGCCCAGCCCTTCCTCAAATGTGCTGAAAATTAAGCGTACCTATCTTGATCTGGAAGGTCATCCAGCCAATATCGAACGGATGAGAAGCGGTGAAATGGTTGTCGTGAAACTGGAGGTCAGCGCAACGCAATCGGTGCCAGATGCGTTGGTCGTTGATTTACTGCCAGCCGGATTGGAGATAGAGAACCAGAATCTGGCTGCCAGCAGTGCCAGCCTGGATGAAAGTGCGACGGGTTTGCAAGATTCGATTGAAAAAATGCAGAATGCGGATATCCGTCATATCGAATACCGTGATGATCGTTTTGTTGCCGCTGTGGCGGTGCCATCTTATGACCCAGTGACATTACTGTATTTGGCGCGTGCGGTTGCACCCGGCATTTATCAAATACCGGCACCACAGGTTGAATCTATGTATGTCCCGGACTGGCGGGCAGTGGGGGAAACTGACTCAAAATTGGAAGTTGTCCGCTAATCACGATCAGCTTAATTATCATCAGCCCCTATTTTGCAAGACAGGGGCTGTTTCATTTCGGATACGGTTTTAATGAGAAAAGTGTTTTTCCGCTATCATCCGTTCATCTTGGCGATGATCCTGACCATTTTATTCATTTTTCCTGCCGCAATGTGGCTGGCAGATAAAATCTGGCCGTTGCCAATCCATAACGTCAAAATGGCGCGTGTCGTGGTGGGAGCGGATGGTTCACCATTGTGGCGTTTTGCTGACAGCGAAGGGATTTGGCGTTATCCCGTCACACTAGATCAAGTTTCTCCCGAATACCTTCAGGCCTTACTGACTTATGAAGATCGCTGGTTTTATCAGCATCCGGGCATCAATCCGATCGCCCTGTTGCGGGCAGCATGGCAAGATCTGCGCGCAGGAAAAATAGTGTCAGGAGGCAGTACGATTTCCATGCAGGTCGCCCGGCTGATTGATCCACACCCACGTACCATTGCCGGAAAATTCAAACAAATTTGGCGCACACTGCAACTGGAATGGCACTATTCAAAAGATGAGATTTTGGCAATGTACCTGAATCGTGCGCCATTTGGCGGGACATTACAGGGGATTGGCGCGGCAAGTTGGGCTTATTTGGGGAAATCACCGTCAGAACTTTTATCCGGGGAAGCCGCACTATTGGCTGTTTTGCCACAAGCCCCCAGCCGGCTACGGCCTGATCGTTACCCGGAGCGCGCCCAGGCCGCGCGTGACAAAATATTGCAGCGATTGGTGCAATATCATGTTTGGTCAGAGCAAAAAGTAGCCGATATCAAAGAAGAAAACATTTGGCTGGCTCCGCGTCAGGCACCTCATCTTGCGCCATTATTGGCCAGGCGAATGGCGAATGACAATCAGCAGGAAGTGATCCAAACCACGATTGATACGTCGCTGCAACGTCAATTAGAAGAGATGGTGCTTAACTGGAAATACCAGTTGGCGGCCAAAACATCAATCGGCGTATTAGTGGTGGATCACACCGATATGTCAGTTAAAGCCTACATTGGCTCTGCCGATTTTCAGGATAATAGCCGTTTTGGGCATGTGGATATGGTCAGTGCATGGCGTTCCCCCGGCTCGACCCTGAAACCTTTTTTATATGCTATGGCGTTGGATGATGGATTAATTCATGCCGAGTCTTTATTGCAAGATGTCCCCCGTCGTTTTAATGATTACCGGCCCGGTAATTTTGACAGTGGATTCAACGGGCCGGTGAGTGCGAGTGACGCTTTGGTCAGATCGCTGAATTTACCCGCTGTGCAGCTTCTTGAAGCCTATGGTTCCAAACGATTCACGGCGAATTTACGCAATGTGGGAATGGAACTGCGTTTCCCATTGGGGAGTGAACCCAATTTATCCCTTATCTTGGGAGGAACGGCTGTCCGCATGGATGAACTGCTCTCGGCTTACAGTGCCTTTGCCCGTCAGGGAAAAGTATCTCCACTGCGCTTTACACCACAACAGAAAATACGGGACAGGCAACTGTTCTCTACCGGGGCAGCCTGGATTGTCAGAAGGATTATGGCGGGTGAAGGGCGTCCCCAGCCGGATGATATTTTACCTGCCAGTGTTCCGTTGGCATGGAAAACCGGCACCAGCTATGGTTATAGAGATGCGTGGGCAATCGGCCTGAATGCGCGCTATACCATCGGTGTTTGGGTTGGCAGGCCGGACGGTACGCCGGTTATGGGTCAGTTTGGCTATGCCACGGCGATCCCCATCATGAATCAAATCAACGGATTATTAATGGAAAACCTGCGTTACAGCTCAATGCGTATTCCTGTTGATCCCCGACCAGCCAGTGTGACTCAGGCAACCATTTGTTGGCCGGGGGGGACTGTTTTACCTCAGGACAGTTTGCCCCAAGGCAACAATAACTGTCGGCAGCGTCGTTTGAGCTGGATTTTGGACAATACGATCCCGCCGACACTGTCCGCGGTGGAACAGGAAGGTATTTCAGGGATCAACGAACGGATCTGGGTGGATAAGCATGGCTTGCGCGTTGCCCCGGATTGTCCTGACGCCCACGCTGAAACCATCAGTCTGTGGCCAATCACTTTGGAGGCGTGGTTACCCGCTAAGGAGCGTCGGGCAAATCGACTTCCTCCCATTAATCAACAGTGCCCGCCCATGAAAATGGATGAAGCACCATTACTGATTATTGGTGTGCGGGAAGGAGACGTGTTGAAACGTATTCCGGGGAAAAAGAATCTGGATTTGCGTCTCACCACACAAGGCGGCGGCGGTAAGCAGTGGTGGTTTTTGAATGGTGAACAAGTAGCTGTGACAGAAAATAACCAATTCTGGAACAAGACGTTATCACAATCGGGTCAATACCAGCTTAGTGTCTTAGATTTGAGTGGGCAAATCAGCGCAATCAATTTTGTGGTGAAGTGACTTACGGAGGAGGGTTAATTACCATCCTTATGGTGACGATTAATATTTTTAGCAATTATCGAAAAGGGGATTATTTTTCCAAACTGACGGTGAAATATTTGGAATATGCAGGTTGGGGGATCATTTATTATCAATCTGGATGTGATGATGATAAAACGACAAGTGAAATCTAAAGAGTTAGAACAAATACTCATATTTGTGATTAATTCAACGTAACTAAATAAGTTTTCTCAATGATGAGACTTCCTTATTTTCGTGTCGCGGGGAGTAAGGAGGTAATCGACAATGTTGAAATGTCAAAAACGCCAATTCAATGACTTTGGTCAGTATGCCTGTTTGGGATTGAATCGCCTGAACAGACATTATTTTATAGAATGATGACTTTCATCGTGTATAACGGCGCGAAAATGTGATTTATGCTAAAAAATGATAATTTTCGCTAAGAAAGCTTTAATAAAATGTTATGTTTTTTGTAGGCAAGCCGAAACTCTCCCCCTATAATCAACGCCTATTTTTATCCCTGCCATAGACAGGGTAAAGTTTCAGCGCCAAAGAGGTTACCTAATGACAATTGAACGTACTTTTTCCATTATTAAACCCAATGCAGTGAAAAAAGATGTTATCGGTTCTATTTATGCCCGCTTTGAAAGCGCCGGGTTTAAAATTATTGCCGCTAAAATGCTGCATTTAACTCGCGAACAAGCAGAAGGTTTTTATGCTGAACACCAAGGCCGTCCTTTCTTTGATGGTCTGGTGGCGTTTATGACCTCTGACCCGATTATGGTACAAGTTCTGGAAGGTGAAAATGCCGTTCAACGTCACCGTGATCTGATGGGGGCGACTAATCCTGATAATGCACTGGCCGGCACTCTGCGTGCAGACTATGCAGACAGTTTTACTGAAAATGCGGTACACGGTTCAGACTCTATTGAATCAGCAAACCGTGAAATTGCTTACTTTTTTAGTGATGAGGAAATCTTTCCTCGTTTTTAAGATTATTGGCTGCATATACTCGTTGTACTTCAACATGTTTTTATTATCTCCCCGCGTTGTGGGGGAGATAATAAGCGATTTTCGTTTTGCAAACCGCAACTTGAAGTTTATAGGGTATAAGTAGCATATAAACAGTAAAGTTTGTACAATGATGCGCCCCCTGATTTGATTCAGCGGGGCGTTTATTATTTTATTTCAATGTTCATTTAATATGGTTTGAATTCTGTCTTGCTAAAAAAGAATGATCATTGAATTGGCAGTCACCGCATGAAAACTTAGTGCTGACATCCGATCAGCATAGAGCCGAAAGTGTAACAACGAGGCGATGTAACAATGTCCCAACTTAACGAAACCGTACCACCTTCAACCTCCGCCGTCTCCGTCACGCCTGAAAAGAAAAACGGTAAAATCAATCTGCTCGATCTTAACCGTAAACAGATGCGTCAATTTTTTGTCGATATGGGCGAAAAACCGTTCCGTGCCGATCAGGTCATGAAATGGATTTACCATTATTGCTATGACGATTTTGAGCAGATGACCGATATCAACAAAGTGCTCAGGGCGAAATTGCAACAAGTTGCTGAAATCAGGGCACCGGAAGTTGCCGAAGAGCAACGCTCTTCTGATGGCACCATCAAATGGGCGATTACGGTCGGTGATCAACAGGTTGAAACGGTTTATATCCCAGAAGATGATCGCGCGACACTGTGTGTTTCATCTCAGGTGGGATGTGCTTTAGAGTGTAAATTTTGTTCTACGGCTCAACAGGGTTTTAACCGTAACCTGCGAGTTTCGGAAATTATTGGTCAGGTCTGGCGTGCCGCCAAAATTATCGGTTCACTGAAATCCAGCGGCCGTCGTCCGATTACCAACGTGGTCATGATGGGAATGGGTGAGCCATTGCTCAATTTGAACCATGTTGTACCGGCAATGGAAATTATGATGGATGACTTCGGTTTTGGCCTGTCAAAACGTCGTGTGACCTTGTCAACGTCGGGTGTTGTTCCTGCCCTGGATAAACTGGGTGATATGATCGATGTTGCACTGGCCATTTCCTTACATGCACCGACTGACGATATTCGTGACGAAATTGTGCCCATTAACCGCAAGTACAATATTGAAGAGTTTCTGGCAGGCGTGCGTCGCTACCTGACAAAATCCAACGCGAATCAAGGGCGTGTTACGGTGGAGTATGTAATGCTTGATCATGTCAATGACAGCGTTGAGCAGGCGCATCAATTGGCCGAATGCCTGAAAGACACCCCAAGTAAAATCAACCTGATCCCGTGGAACCCGTTCCCCGGCGCACCTTATGGGCGCAGCTCGAACAGCCGGATCGATCGTTTTGCGAAGGTTCTGATGGGATATGGTTTTACCACCATCGTGCGTAAAACGCGGGGCGATGATATCGATGCGGCCTGTGGCCAGCTTGCCGGTGAAGTGATTGACAGAACAAAACGGACATTGAAAAAACGTCTGGCAGGTGAACCTATTCAGGTAAAAACAGTCTAATTTTTGGTTTAATCTTGATTAATGGCTAAAAATCTGGCGAAGTTTAACATATCCTTATAAATGAAAATGGTATGATACGGAAATCAATAATTTGGTCTATAGTTTGTCTTGGCCTGTTAACGGGGTGTGCAGAACGAACAGCACATCGCGCCCATCAGGTTGTTGCCATCGAGACACGATTGCAGTTAGGGAAAGCTTATTTAGCGGAACGGAATTTACCGGCCGCCAAATATCATTTTCAAAAAATCTTGCTGGCGGAGCCTCATCATTCAGAGGCACATCTCGGCATGGCACTGCATGAACAATATGCAGGTCGGCCGGAAACCGCCAGTCAGCATTATAGAATGGCTATGCAGTATGCGGCTAGAAATGATACCGTAGTACATCACTACGCTATTTTTCTTTGTGAACAAAAACAGTATGAAAAAGCTGAACAATTGATCAAGGAAAATAGGGAAGGCAATACCCGTCATTATCACTGTGATAGATGACTTTCTGCGTTCGACGCAGTAGTTAGATGATTTCGCTACGCAAGTTAAATGATAGGTTCTATTCATTAAATTTGCGTAAATTCTTTAACCCAGAACAGTACCAGTGTCCCTTGCTAATGAAGACTGAAATTTATCCAGAAGAAGCCAATCTGACAACAGGTCAGATCCTGCGTCAGGCTCGTGAAAAACATGAGCTTTCTCAGCAAACTGTGGCAGATCGCTTGTGTCTTAAACTGTCCACTGTTCGTGATATTGAAGAAGATAATATCCCGTCAAATATCTCTCCGACCTTCTTGCGTGGATATATTCGTGCCTATGCAAAATTGGTTCAAGTGCCTGAATCTGAAATCTTAATCACCTTGGATAAACAAATCCCCTCCAAGGCGATAAAAACGTCTCCCATGCAAAGTTTTTCAGCGGGGAAAAAACGCAAGAAGCGTGATGGTTGGTTAATGAAGATAACATGGGCTGTTATCATTGTGTTATTGGGAATGACAGTCCTGTGGTGGTGGCAAAACCATAAAGTACAACAAACCGAACTGTCTTCAATGGCCGCACAATCAAATACCCCGAATGCTCAGGTAACAACAGGTTCTGATGAAACCAGCGGAGCGGATAATATCTCTGCGCCCATTAAAGAAAATCAATCCGCAGCGGCTGCCCAAGGCGGTGTTTCCCAAGAGCAAACATCACCCGCAGTAAATGGCACCGGAGTCAACAGCAATACGCCAGAATCCTCCAGCGTGCCTGCAACAACAGAAAATGCGGCGGCTGCTAGTGCAGAGACGAATCAAGCGGTTGTGAGTCCGTCATCGACGGATGTCAATAGTATCAGCGCTGTGGATAACAATGAATTAGTGGTAGATTTCAGCGGTGAATGCTGGTTGGAAGTTAAAGATGCCAAAGGTAAGCTGCTGTTCAGCGGTATAAAAAAGAAAGGGGATAACCTAAAGCTTGTCGGTAACTTGCCTTACTCAGTGAATATTGGTGCACCTGCCAGAGTCAAAGTGCAGTTTCAGGGCAAACCTGTGGATCTGAGTGTCTTTATCAAGAAAGGCATCAACGCTAAACTGACACTGAAATAAACGTTTTAACTGTTTTGGCGGAATTATTCACCACAGCATGGTTGTAATTTTTATAAACAAAATACAGGGATGTAGGGGAGTAATGTAAAAATGCATAATGAATCACCGATAAAAAGACGTCAATCTACGCGTATTTATGTCGGTAAAGTACCCGTCGGGGATGGCGCTCCGATTGCAGTGCAATCAATGACTAACACACGGACAACTGATGTTGGGGCGACAGTCAATCAAATTCGGGCACTGGAGCGTGTCGGTGTTGATATCGTTCGGGTTTCTGTTCCAACAATGGATGCAGCCGAAGCATTCAAATCCATCAAACAGCAGGTCAATGTTCCCCTTGTTGCCGATATTCACTTCGATTACCGCATTGCATTAAAAGTCGCCGAATATGGTGTTGATTGTCTGCGCATCAATCCCGGCAATATCGGTAATGAAGAGCGTATCCGTCAGGTGGTGGATTGTGCCCGCCACCATAACATTCCTATTCGTATTGGAGTCAATGGGGGATCGCTGGAAAAAGATCTACAGGAAAAATATGGCGAACCCACACCAGAGGCGTTGGTTGAATCAGCGATGCGTCATGTGGATATTCTTGACCGCCTGAACTTTGACCAATTTAAGGTGAGCGTCAAGGCATCTGACGTTTTCTTGGCGGTGGGAGCATACCGTTTACTGGCGCAAAAAATCGATCAACCGCTACATCTGGGGATTACTGAAGCCGGCGGTGCCCGTGCCGGCGCAGTGAAATCTTCAATTGGCCTTGGCATTTTATTGTCAGAAGGTATTGGCGATACACTGCGTATTTCATTGGCTGCCGATCCGGTGGAAGAAGTTAAAGTCGGTTTTGATATTCTGAAAGCATTGCGTATTCGTTCAAGGGGCATTAATTTTATTGCCTGCCCAACGTGTTCACGCCAGGAATTTGACGTTATCGGTACAGTGAATGCGCTTGAGCAGCGTCTTGAAGATTTAATCACACCGATGGATGTTTCTATCATTGGTTGTGTTGTGAATGGCCCAGGAGAAGCCGAAGTTTCAACGCTTGGCGTAACGGGGGCGAAAACAAAAAGCGGCTTTTATGAAGATGGCCTTCGTCAAAAAGAGCGCCTTGACAATCACAATTTGATTGATCAACTTGAAGCGAAAATTCGGGCAAAGGCAGCTATCCTTGATGCCAATAACCGAATCAGTATCAATCAGCTTGATGAGTGATTGATAATCGACGGCATTGTATAAATATTAATAAGAGATAAAACGTGGCAAAAAATATCCCAGCTATTCGTGGCATGAATGACTGCCTTCCTGCTGAAACCGCCATCTGGCAACGAGTTGAATCTACGATCAAGCGTGTGCTGTCGGGTTATGGCTTTAGCGAAATTCGGACACCGATTGTAGAGCAGACCCCGTTATTCAAACGGGCAATTGGGGAAGTCACCGATGTTGTCGAAAAAGAGATGTATACCTTTGACGATCGTAATGGTGAAAGTTTGACCCTGCGCCCGGAAAATACCGCAGGCTGTGTCCGTGCCGGTATTCAGCATGGTCTGCTGTACAATCAGGAACAGCGCTTGTGGTATATCGGGCCGATGTTCCGTTATGAGCGCCCACAAAAAGGCCGCTACCGCCAATTTCACCAGTTAGGGGCGGAAGTGTTTGGCCTGCAAGGGCCGGATATTGATGCTGAACTCATTTTAATGACCGCACGTTGGTGGCGTGAACTCGGCATTGCTGATCACGTGACCCTGGAATTGAATTCCATTGGTTCACTGGAAGCCCGTGCCAATTATCGTGAAGCGCTGGTGGTATTCCTTGAACAACATAAAGAGAAGTTGGACGAGGATTGTCTGCGTCGCATGTATACCAACCCGTTGCGGGTATTGGACTCCAAAAACCCGGAAATTCAGCAACTCCTCAATGATGCCCCGGCGTTGTTTGATTATCTGGATGCTGAATCAAAAGATCACTTTGATGGATTGTGTCAGATACTGGATAGCGCGGGGATCAAATACCGCATCAACCAACGTCTGGTTCGCGGCCTTGATTACTACAACCGTACTGTTTTTGAATGGGTGACCTCCGCGCTGGGGGCGCAGGGAACCATCTGTGCCGGTGGTCGTTATGATGGCTTGGTTGAGCAATTGGGTGGTAAGGCAACGCCAGCCGTGGGTTTTGCTATGGGCATGGAACGTATGGTTCTGTTAGTGCAGGAAGTCAATCCTGACTTTGTTGCTGATCTGACCGTTGCTGATGTTTACCTCTCTTCCTTTGGTGCTGGCAGCCAGCAAGCCGCATTGATATTGGCGGAAAAAATCCGTGATCAATTGCCAGAATTGCGTCTGATGACCAATCACGGCGGCGGTAACTTTAAGAAACAGTTGACGCGTGCGGATAAACACGGTGCCAAAGTGGCCTTGATCCTGGGGGAAGATGAAATTCAGGCTGGCAATATTACAGTGAAAGATTTACGCAACGGTGAACAAGAAACATTGCCACAACAAGCAGTCGCAGCACGTTTGAGTGAACTGTTAGGTTAAGGAGAGAGACTCTAGTGCAAGTTTATACCACTGAAAATGAACAAATTGACGCGATAAAGCGTTTTTTCTCGACCAACGGTAAATACCTTGCCGTGGGTTTAGTACTGGGCATTGGTGCTTTGATTGGCTGGCGTTATTGGCAGACTCATCAAACCAACCAATTGCATGATACGGCGGCAACCTTTGAAGAGTTGAACAAATCGCTGGCGTCGGGGTCGAAAGAAGGTGTTGCTGCCGTAGGAAAATTCGCTAATGAAACGAATAATATCTACGGTGTCATGGCTGATCTGGAACTGGCCAGGCAGGCGGTTGCCCAAAATGATCTCGCCAGGGCAGAGAAAAATTTGCTGGCAGCATCCGGTAAAGCCAAAGATGAGAATATGCAGGCTCTCTCCAACCTTCGTCTGGCTCGCGTTCAATTAGCAGAAGGTAAAATAGAGGCTGCATTGAAAACACTGGCACTGGTCAAAGGTAAAGGATGGCAGGTTATGGTTGAGGATATCCGTGGGGATATTCTGGCTAAAAAAGGGGATATCGCGGGTGCACGTGCCGCCTATTCCACCGGGCTTGGGCTTGATGGCCCGCAGGAAATGAAAAATTTCATGAAAATCAAACTTAATAATTTATCCAACTAAGGGAGCCAACTTCATAATGCAACTGCGAAAAACACTCTTGGTTGGGCTGGTTGCTTCTGTTCTGCTGGCTGGTTGTTCAAGTGAACAGGATACGGTAACAATGTCACCGTTGCCGAAGGTTGAAAATCAATTCAAACCGCATATTGTTTGGGATAAATCAGTTGGGAGTGGCACTGGGCAGTATTATTCTCATTTATCACCGACCTGGCAGGGTTCAACCGTTTATGTTGCTGACCGTCAGGGAGTGATTAAAGCCTTTGATATCGACAGCGGCAAAGAGATGTGGGCAACAGATCTGTCAGAAAAAGCGGGTTTGCTGTCATCCCGCTTGCCGGCGCTGCTTTCTGGTGGTTTGACAGTATCGGGTGATCGCCTGTATGTCGGAACAGAAAGGGCAAAAGTTATTGCACTGGATACCGCGAACGGTAAGGTTGCCTGGGAATCAACGGTTGCCGGCGAAGCGTTGTCCCGCCCGGTCGTGAGTGATGCCCTTGTCTTGATTCACACTGGCAATGGGATGTTGCAGGCATTGAACGAAACTGACGGCAGTGTGGCTTGGTCGATTAACATGGATACACCGGCATTATCCGTTCGTGGTGAATCCGCGCCTGCCGTGGCCTATGGCGCCGCTATTGTTGGTGGTGACAATGGTCGCATCAGTGCTGTTCTGCTGTCTCAGGGGCAACTGATTTGGCAGCAGCGTATTTCTCAGGTCACCGGTTCTACCGAAATCGATCGCCTGAATGATGTCGATATGACGCCGGTCGTTTCTGACAATGTGATTTACGCCATTGCTTATAACGGCAATTTGGTGGCAATGGATATGCGTTCCGGGCAGATCATCTGGAAACGTGATCTCGGATCGGTGAATGATATGGTGGTCACTGACAGCAATATTTTCATTGTTGATCAAAACGACCATATTTTGTCCCTGCGTAAGAGTGATGGTGTGACATTATGGTCGCAAAATGATCTCTCACACCGTAACCTGACAGCCCCAGAAATGTATAATGGCTATCTGGTTGTTGGTGATGGGGAAGGTTACCTGCATTGGTTGAATATGTCTGATGGCAAGTTTGTGGCACAGCATAAGGTTGATGGTTCCGGCCTGCTGAGTCGCCCGGTTGTTGCCAGCGATAAACTGATGGTACAAGCGAAGGACGGGACGGTTTACCTGTATACCCGCTAATTCCAGAACGTGTTTTAACGCTGTATGTAATAATACAGTACTAACACAAAACTATACGGCCCCTGAACAGTAACAGGGGCCGTTTCGTCTTTATTAGTATCAAATCTAGTTATGAGGCATCAAAAAATGATACCTGTCGTTGCGCTGGTTGGGCGCCCCAATGTTGGAAAATCCACCTTATTTAACCGATTAACCCGAACCAGAGATGCGCTGGTTGCGGATTTCCCTGGCTTAACCCGTGATCGTAAATATGGACGGGCAGAGGTTGAAGGGCAGGAATTCATTATCATTGATACGGGCGGTATCGATGGTACGGAAGAGGGCGTAGAAACACATATGGCTACGCAATCTCTTATGGCCATAGAAGAGGCGGATATTGTCCTGTTTATGGTTGACGCCAGATCGGGGCTGATGCCTGCTGACCATGCGATTGCCAAGCACCTGCGTAGCCGTGAAAAAGCCACTTTTTTGGTGGCGAATAAAACTGATGGTATCGATATTGATACCTCGGTAGCTGAATTTTATTCACTGGGTCTGGGGGATATTTATTCCATCGCTGCTTCTCACGGCCGTGGTGTGACACAACTGATTGAGCGTGTGTTGTTGCCGTTTTCTGATAAAGAAGAGACGGAAGAAGTCGAATTAACCGAAGAAGAGGCTAACGCCGCTTATTGGGCAGAAATAGAACAGGTCGAATTGGACGCGGCTGAACAAGAAGAAGAGGAAGAAGCCTTTGATCCTAGCTCCTTGCCTCTGAAACTTGCGATTGTTGGCCGCCCCAATGTGGGTAAATCCACATTAACCAACCGCATTTTGGGTGAAGAGCGTGTTGTCGTTTATGATATGCCGGGTACAACCCGCGACAGCATCTATATTCCGATGGAGCGTGATGGCCGTGAATATATTTTGATTGATACCGCGGGCGTTCGTAAGCGCGGAAAAGTCACTGAAACCGTTGAAAAATTCTCCGTGATTAAAACGCTTCAGGCGATTGAAGATGCCAATGTGGTATTGCTGGTAGTGGATGCGCGTGAAGGTATTTCTGATCAAGATCTCTCCCTGCTTGGCTTTATTCTTAACAGTGGCCGTTCTCTGGTCATCGCCGTCAATAAATGGGATGGGATGAGTCAGGAAGATAAAGATCACGTTAAAGATATGCTTGATCTGCGTTTGGGCTTTGTTGATTTTGCCCGTGTTCATTTTATTTCTGCATTACATGGTAGTGGTGTTGGTAATTTATTTGAGTCAATTCTGGAAGCCTATGAAAGCGCAACCCGTCGCGTCAGCACTTCCTTATTGACCCGTATCATGCACATGGCAGAAGATGATCATCAGCCACCGATGATCCGCGGCCGCAGAGTGAAAATGAAATATGCCCATGCGGGGGGATATAATCCACCTATTGTGGTTATCCACGGTAACCAGGTGAGTGACTTACCGGATTCCTATAAGCGTTTCTTGATGAATTATTTCCGCCGTTCTTTGAAGGTAATGGGAACACCTATTCGTATCCAATTTAAAGAAGGGGCTAACCCTTATGCAGGTAAGAAAAATACCTTAACAGCAACTCAGCTCCGTAAACGTAAGCGTTTAATGGAACATCTGAAAAAACGTTAATCGTTAAAAAAAATACGGGTATAAATAAAGGGCTTTTTTAGCCCTTTATTATTTTAAATAATGAGCCAATGATTTTTTATTTGTTTCTGTTTCTAAAGAATAATTTAACTCTATAACGAGAAAGCATTTGGCAAATTTTTTAAGTTTATCAATAACTCTGTGATCAATGTTGTTATTGTATACCTAATTTTATTAATTTAAATTTTCTGCTTCTTGATTATCTCAAAGAGCATGTAAATCAGTGAGTAACGCTATGCTTTGGTTAAATCTGTTTTTAGCGTCTTGAGTACTCATGACTCATTTTATTGGTGCAATTTATTTTTAAACATAATTTTTCGTGAAACTATTTCCTTAAATCAAGGTTTTCTTAAAAGAAGATTTACTTAAAATAAGGTTTCCCTAGAACAAGATTTATTTAAAAGACCGTTTCCCAAAAAACTTATTTCCCTGAGAAGGGACAGCTCCCTTCTGGTTCAGACATTTTTTTATTTTTATATAATAAAGGATCATCTTCAGAATTTAAGGGTGCTTCTTTGGTTGATTGCTTCATTAGTTTATTTACATGATCTAATGTTTTCAATACATACTCTTTATCATTGGCATCACAGGTTTCTGCAATATACTCCAATAAATAGGGGGGGATTATATTTTGTTTTCTTACTTTATTGTTACACATAGTCGTGCCCTGTTTTGTATGTTGGTGTATATTTGGTCTACTGCAAATAGTAGCCAAACTAACCATGTTAGTCACTACTAAAAATGTAAATTTTTTATGGTATATACCCTATAAACTTCAAGTAGCAGCTCGCAAAACGAAAACAGCTTATTGTCTCCCTCGCCACGGGAAGATAATAAATGGATGTTGAAGTACGACGAGCATAGATATGCAGGCGTAAGGTGAGTAATTTGATGAAATAGAGGAGAGGAAAAAATAATTAAGACCGTCCCTGGTCTTTAATAATTAAACAGTCATGACTGCTGTTAGAGCAAGGTTCCGACTTGTTTCCATGAATGCGTCACGATCGCTGAAATTTTCTTACCAAATAGCGTCTTGGCATTATCAACAGTGAGTTGTGCAAAATCATTAAAACTGGCTTTATGGGATAATCGTTTATCCAATAACGTATTGTACCAAATTTTCCCGGCTTGCTCCCACGAATACCCGCCTAACTCTGTTGCTAATAAATAGAATGCCTTGTTGGGAATGCCAGAATATTTGTGAACACCGCCGTTATCATCTCTGACGGATAAATCTTGATATTGGTCCATATGGCCGACCTGATTATCTTTTGGGTTTGCCGTTCCGGGATTTTTGAATGAGCGTAAGGCAACATTAGGATCATTGTCTGGATTAAGTGCCGGGCCAAATAGCCCTTGGCCGATCAACCAATCAGATTCGTTGGACTTTTGATTGTTCGCGTATTGCTTCACCATAATGCCGAATACATCTGAGATCGATTCGTTCAATGCCCCCGATTGATAGGCATAATCAAGACTTGCTTCACTTTCAGTTACCCCATGAGTGAGTTCATGCGCAGTAATATCAATGCAGGATGTGAAACGATTAAAATAGGGAGCATAGCCATCACCGAAAACCATTTGATTGTTATCCCAAAATGCATTCATATAATTTTTTTGATAATGGACAGTAGCAACTAATTTAAGACCGTGGTTATCAATTGAATTACGGCCAAAAATTTCCTTGTAAAACTCATATGTTTTACCCAGATAGTTATAGGCTTCAGTGGCAGCGATATCATCGATCGTAGTCATACCTTCACTTAAAATTAATTTTTCCCCTGGATAGTGATCATGATATTTAGCATTATAAATCGTCCTGTTTAATTTGTTATCAAAACCTGGCTGATATCCATGAATTGAAATTTCCATTTCAGCAGGGTTGTTCATTAGATTATAAACATGATCTAATGTCTTTAGTATGTACGCTTTATCGATTTGGCCACAAATTTTAACAACATATTCTAATAAAGAGGGTGGAATAATACCGGATTTATTTAATTTGTCTTGATGGTTGCGCATAATAATACCCCGCTTTTTAGGTGCTATACATATTTTTATTTCTAGGGCCCTTAATTAATTATTAATCTAAATGATGATGTTTTCTACTTATGGAAGGTGTTTTTGTTGGATTTTTGCGTATTAACTTATAAATTATAATAAAGGGCCGTCCTTAACCCTTTATTATTTATTTTAGAATTATCTTAATGTTACTGATTAAAATGTAAATCAATATTTTATTAATATTAAATTAATTATTTTTTGGAAAGTAGAACGCCAACTTCTTCCCAACCATTACTCATAATGTCTGATGTTTGCTTGTTGAATAACTTCTCCGCATTATCAATCGTCAGTTTGGCGAAGTCCTCAAAATCGGCATCTGAAGACAGGCGCTTATCTAGTAGCGTTTCATACCAGATTTTTCCTGCTTTTTCCCAGGCATATCCTCCCAACTCCATCGCCACTAAATAAAATGCTCTGTTAGGAATCCCTGAGTATATATGAACTCCTCCATTATCAACGAAGAAGGGAAGATCTTCATATTGATCCATATGACCGACTTGTTTATCTCCGGAAAATGCTTTTCCGGGGTTAATAAAGGTACGTAAAGCAACCTCTGGCTTATTCTCTGGATTAAATTTTGGTCCCAGTAAACCTTGGCCTAACAACCAATTGGATTCATCAACGGTTTGGTTATTGACATACTGTTTTACCATAATGCCAAATACATCTGAGATGGATTCATTAAGTGCCCCAGATTGGTAGACATAATCCAGACTGGCTTCGCTTTCGACAACACCATGAGTCAACTCATGAGCGATAATATCAATGGCGGAGGTAAAACGATTGAAATACTTTCCATCACCATCACCAAATACCATTTGTTTTCTGGTCCAGAATGCGTTCAGATAATTTTTTCCATAATGTACTGTAGCAACTAACTTTATTCCTTTATTATCAAGAGAATTACGGCCAAATACTTTCTTATAGAATTCATGAGTCTTACCGATATACTCATAAGCCTCATTAACAGAAGTATCTGAACGCTCTGGCATACCTTCGCTGCGAGATAATTCTTCCCCAGGGAAATTCTCTTTATTTTTGGCATCATAGATAGTGCGATGCAGTTTATCACTCTCCTCTTTTTTCATTTCCTGTTGAGAAATCATTTCTTCAGCAGGCGCATTCATCAATTGATAAACATGATCTAATGTCTTTAATACATATTGATTAGTACATGTATCACAATCATCAGAGATATGCTCCAGAACAAATGGAGGAATTAAGCTGTATATGTTGATTTTATTATTGCTCATAATAATACCCTGTTTTGTTGTTAGATGTTGTATTCGTTTTTTTCAGGCCCGGATTGCATACTAGCTGTAATTAATAGGCGAGTCATTAGTGTGAGTATTGACTTTTTATGGCAGGGTATTGCTAATGAAAAATAACAAATGTTTTTATCAGTATTATGATAGATAACATTTCAACATTGCCGATTACTTCCTTACTCCTCGCAACGCGAGGAGTAAGGAACTCTCATACCCAATCTTTTTTTATCAGAAATGCAGTATATAATTCAGATTCAGGAGAATCGGCTTTTGGAGAATAACCATATTCCCAACGTACCAATGGGGGCATAGACATTAATATTGATTCAGTTCTTCCACCGCTTTGCAGGCCAAAGAGAGTTCCCCTGTCCCAAACAAGATTGAATTCAACATAGCGGCTTCGGCGATATAACTGGAACTGTCTTTCACGATCGCCCCAGGCAATATCTTTTCTTCGTTCTACAATAGGCAAATAGGCAGATAAAAATCCATTTCCGACAGCTTGCGTAAAAGTAAAGCAGGTATCAAAATCAGGCGTATTTAAATCATCATAAAATAAACCACCAATACCACGCGGTTCATTTCGGTGTTTAATAAAAAAGTAATCATCACACCATTTTTTATATTTGGGATAAATATCATCACCAAACGGTTGACATAAATTTTTGGCAACGGTATGCCAATGAATTGCATCTTCTTCGAAACCATAATAAGGCGTGAGATCAAAACCACCGCCAAACCACCATACAGGAGGCTCGCCCTCTTTTTCCGCAATAAAGAAACGCACATTGGCATGGCTAGTTGGGACATAGGGATTAATGGGATGAATGACCAGAGAAATCCCCATGGCCTGATAACTGCGTCCTGCTAATTCTGGACGATGAGCTGTGGCAGAAGCGGGCATTGAAGCCCCAGTGATATGTGAGAAGTTCACGCCAGCTTGTTCAAAAACCTTACCTTTGGTTAACACTCGGCTTCGTCCGCCACCCCCTTCTTCTCGTTGCCAGCCGTCTTCCATGAAGGTTGACTGACCATCAAGTTGTTCCAGTTGCTTGCAGAGGTGATCCTGTAATGAGAGGAAAAAATTTTTAACTTGATATATATTAGGTATATTCATAATTAAAGTATAACCATTTGATATTGTTTAAATAATTATTGTTTATAACGAGATTAACTTTTGTTTGTTTATACAATTGTTTATACATTGAACGCTGAACAAACCTATAAACAAAACATAAGATAAGAACAATGTGGAAGAAAAGAAAGAAGTAAGAGTGAATTTGTGATCAACAAAACGAGGTCAGTACGTTGAGCGTTCTGACTTTACGAGACAGGTTGCTACGAATTTCGGCGGGAGTTTTATTGAATGTTTGTAGTGACGGCTAACCCATTGTGCCACCTCATCAAAGCCAATAACACAGCGAGTAATTAGACGAGGTGACTATTTCCCTGATGTTTTTCGGTATTAGAATAATTATTTTGCTGATTTATTGCGAACTTTGCGCTCTATAAGATTACCGTTCATATCAAAATAACGGCTAGGCCAGATTTCAGATGGATGAATATTGAGATAATTAGCAACGATCCATTCCCCTTTAGGCCAAGGGCGTGATAACACATTTGCTAATGTAGAAGAACTGAGTCCCGCTTCACGGGAGACTGCGGCAAGCGTTGTACCACGTTTACGTAATGCAGCAATAATATCGGCTTGATGCCAGTCATTTCTAACGTTATTCATTCCTGCTACCCCTTCCATTAATTGAGAAAATTGATGGTGGTGATTCAAGGCAGGGTTCGCAGTACCGGGAGTCATCATCCGGCGAGGCCGAAGCCTCCCCCGCCTGAATCACCATTGAAAGGGCGATAGCAGACGCACTGGTAGAAACTTCCTACCAGTGGATGACTCTAAACAAGGCTGCGAAACCTTACCACTGGATTTTGCCAATGGCGGGAGTACTTTAACTAATTGTTTTATCGGGTTCAATAAGCGAATCAGTAAAAGCGATTACCTTTATTGCGTTATATGCTATTAAACAGCCCATATAAGCTGATACTCTTGCTACTCTGGATTCAAGCAAATATGACAGTCAGCCCAGTGCCAAAAGCGGACGGCTACTAGATG
>NZ_JAQRFJ010000044.1:0-32392 GCF_028599065.1 Xenorhabdus sp. PR6a
ATAATAAAAATGGAATGTTTAGTTATTTTTTAAATAAGAAATTAATATATATATTATGGGAGCAAGGCTTTTACATTAACACTGCGGAAAAAGGAATTTTCGAGTGACTACCAAAGAAGAAAGGACACGACTTTCTGCTTCACAATGGGCGGAAGCAGAAGCAGCGTGGTCTTCCGGTGAATTTTCGTTATCTCAGTTGGAAGAGCGTTTCGGGGTAAGACGCGAAACGCTATCACGGCATTTCAAAAAACGGAAGGTTGTGAAAGGCACGGATGCGGTAGGGAAGCTGGTGCGTGATGCAATCAAATCCGAAGCGGAGATCCGGGCAAAAGAACGAACCGCATTGATTGAAGAGAGACGAGGCAAGTATGACCGCTTCGCTTTCAACATCGCGGCGTTACTAATGCGAGAAGTAACCGAAGGTTCTAAGTCTACTGCAACGGGCGGTGGATTAATTGGCTTCGCCGAGCGTGAAGCCAATATAAAAGCGTTGCAACGTGCATCCATCACGCTCAGTAAGTGCTTTGAGGTGTCCAGTAAAGCACTCAATATGGATAAAGTGGACGTTGAAGAAGACGACCTGCCATCACTGATGTTCGGTGAACTGACACAGAGCCAAGTGGCTGAACTGCGTAAATCAGATGAACCTGTAGATCTATCAGAAGAACTCGAAATGGAAGGCGAGGGCGAAGATGAAGAGTAAAAATAGCAGTGGATTGAATTTGATTCAGTTACACAGCGGTCAAATGGAGGTGTTTAAATCTCCACACCGTTTTAAAGTTGTGTGCGCGGGGCGTCGTTGGGGGAAATCTCGTCTTTCTATCTCCAAACTGATCAAGGCTGCTATCAAAGCCCCTAAGCAACGTGTTTGGTATATTGCACCAACTTACCAAATGGCTAGACAGATTTTATGGGATGATATTCAAGAGTTAGTACCTCGGAACTGGATTCGCAAAAAGAATGATACAACAATGAACATAATTTTAAAAAACGGCAGTGAGTTAGCTTTGAAAGGCGCGGACAAGCCAGATTGTTTTGATGATGAAACCGAAATTTTAACGGTAGATGGGTGGTGTAAGATTAAAGATCTGCCAGAAGGCTTAGCTGTAATGACCTTAAATCCAAAAACAAACCTAGCGGAATGGCAGATTCCAACTCGTCATATCCATCAGTATTACGAAGGTAATATGTATCGTATTGAGAGTGATAGAATCGACGCTCTTGTTACTCCAAACCACAGATTTCTTATTGAATCCAGAAAAGGTATTCGTAAGTTTAAAACGTTATCTGAATTGTCTTACAATGATAGGATTCCTGCTTCGGTAAATTGGGTTGGGGAAGACGACCCTGATTTTACTCACGATATGCTTGCTTTTATCGGTTTTTATATTGCAGAAGGTTGTGCTCGTAAAAACCCGGGTAAAAAATGTTCTTATGAGATTACTTTTGCTCAGACTAAAGGGAAGAAGGGTGGTGATAAAGGTGATGTTAGAGCAGAATTTTTGTCAGTTCTTGATCGTATGGGGGTCATATATCGTGAGTATGAGAATGTAATTAAAATTTATAATAAGAAGTTGTGGGAAACTGTTGTTGGGTTAGGTCTTTCTTATGAAAAAAGAGTGCCGAATCACATACTCAACTTACCTTCTAATAAATTAGAAACTCTTTTGCATTGGATGGTATTAGGTGACGGAACGGTTCGTAGGGGAAATCAAAGAGTATACTACACAACCAGTAAAGGGTTGGCTGGCGATGTTCAGGAAATTTGCTTGAAGATAGGTAAGAGTGCTCGTGTAGTAGAGAAGAAACAGAGTATTTCTTTCATTGACGGTCGAGAAATTAAAAGTAAAAGACCCATTTACGCGGTTCCAGTTTTTAATAATAAATTCAATTACTTTAGAGATACAAAGGAAAGTTATATTAAAAAAGTAGATAACTTTAAAGGTATGGTTCACTGTGTTGAGGTTCCAAATAGCACTGTTTATATCAGACGTAATGGAAAAGCTATGTGGTCTGGCAATTCGCTCCGTGGTGTTGCGCTTCACTTTGTTGTACTTGATGAGTTTCAGGATATGAAGCCTGATACTTGGTATAAGGTTATTCGTCCTACTCTTTCATCTACAAAAGGTGAGGCGTTAATCATTGGTACACCGAAAGGTTACTCGGCATTTCATAAGCTGTGGACTATTGGGCAGAGTAAATCGATGCAGAAAAAAGGGCACTGGAAAAGCTGGCAGTTTGTTACCGCAGATTCTCCGTTTGTTCCAGAGTCTGAGATTGAGGCGGCTCGCGAGGATATGGACCCTAAATCGTTCGCGCAGGAATACCTTGCTTCGTTCGAGAATATGTCGGGGCGTGTTTACTATCCGTTTGAACGCAAGACACATGTCAGGGCGTGTGAATTCAACCCTAAACTGCCAATATGGATAGGACAGGACTTTAACATCGATCCTATGTCATCTGTTGTATTGCAACCACAGTCAAACGGAGAATTATGGGCGATTGATGAGATTGTACTGTTTTCGTCAAATACGGCAGAAGTTTGTGATGAAATTGAGCGGCGTTATTGGCGTTGGAAAAGTCAGGTCGTTATTTTTCCTGACCCGGCTGGTAGTTATCGCCAACATGCGCGTGGTGAGTCGGATATCGACATTTTTAAGGAAAAAGGTTTCGCCAGAATCGATTTCCCGAAGAAACACCCGCCTATTGCAGATCGTGTTAACTCCACAAACCGTATGTTGATGAGTGCGGCAGGTACAGTTAGACTTTACATCGATCCTAAGTGTAAGCACCTGATAGAATCATTTGAAAAGGTAATTTACAAGCCGGGTTCAAGGGATGTTGATAAGGCAGCGGGTGTCGAGCATAGTACCGATGCGATTGGCTACCCAATTCACAGAAGATTCCCGATTAAAGAGCGCACTATGCTCGGTGGTTCTCGTTAAAATCAATAGGTATATAATAACCTATCAAAAGGATTTGATATGGATAATGAAAATCTAGATGGAAAAAAATTAAAGGAATTAGTTGAACGTCGGCATCCTGAATATGAGGGGCGGATTGAACATTGGAATTTCTTGGCATCCACTTACGCCGGTGGTCGAAAGTGGTTCGCGGATAACATCTTCCGTTATTTTAAAGAGGGTGACACTGAATTTAAGGAGCGTTTAGAACGAGCTTATCGGTTTAACCATACTCGTGAGGTCGTCAACTTAATCAACAAATACATATTCAGAGAGAACATTTCTCGTGAACGCGAGGACGCACCTGACTCCGTTAAAAATTTTTGGGATCGTGCCACCCGTGAGCAAATGACGATTGATGAGCTGATGGTATCTATTGACATTCAAACGTCAGTATTTGGTCGTATCTGGGTCGTTGTCGATTCCACAATGAAAAACATTGACGTGTCATCAGTTGCGGATGAAAAGAAAACCGATGCCCGTGCTTACGCCTATTGGATGCCTCCACAGCAAATGCTGGATTTTGCCTATGACGATGACGGCAACATGCTTTGGGCTTTAACACATGAGTTAGTCCGGGACGATGCAGATCCATTCAATTCATCTGGTAAACAGCAAAACCGTTACCGTTTATGGACGCAAAATGAATGGTATCTGTTCAAGGAAACGAAGAAAGGCAGCGGTAAGCAAACGCAGATCAGTATCGAAAACTCAGGTGAGCATAATTTGGGCGTTGTACCTGTATTTCCGGTGGATTGCATGGGGAATGCTGAATCGCGTTATTTCAGCCCGTCGCTGATTGATGATATCGCTTATCTCGACCGAGCCGTTGCCAACTACCTGTCTAACCTCGATGCCATTATCCAAGACCAGACTTTCAGCCAATTGGCGATACCGGTTCAGTCAATGTTGCCTGGTGATGATGATCATAAAAAGGTTTTAGAATTCGGTACGAAGCGAGTTTTCACTTACGACGCAGAGGGTGGAGCGCAGCCGTTTTATATGTCACCAGACCCAAAACAGGCGTCAATGATTATTCAGACCGTCCAGACGGTTATCAACGAAATCTACCATTCGGTAGGTGTGGCTGGCGAGCGTACCAAACAAGATAACGCTAAAGGTATCGACAATAGCTCAGGTGCGGCTAAAGCGTATGACTTCCAACGTGTGAATAGTTTGCTTATTACGAAAGCCGAGCGGTTACAACGAGCAGAACGCCAGATGCTTTACCTTGCGGCTAAATGGATGGGACAGGAAAAATCACAGGAAGAAATCGATCAACTCGTTTCATACCCTGAAAGTTTCGATGTTCGCGGTTTGATGGATGAATTTAATGTTGCGAAACAGCTAAAAGAGATTGAAGCGCCTGATTCAGTACGCCGTCACCAGATGGAAATCTTGATTGACAAGATCTTCCCCAATGTTTCAAAAACCATGAAATCGGCTTTTGAAAGCGATTTAAAGGAATTTCCGCTTAAAAATGACCAATTAATGCTTGAAAATAAGTCATTAAGTACCTATTATTCAAATAAAAAGGATCGAGAGACAGATCCGAAATCGACTCAAGAAACCGAGTGATTTTTACAAGGAAAGTAAACGATGAATTTATGGCAAATGCTGATGACGAATCGCGGCATCTTAATGGATGTTGCGGACGATGGTATACAGGGTGGTAGTGGCGGTGGTGCTCCTGCTGGTGAACCAGAGAGGAAAACCGAAGAGCTTAAAGATGATTACGTCGATCTTTCACAAGAAGAACTGATTAATCGTCTAAAGGCATCCGAAATGGAAAAAGCGAATCTCGTTAAGGAAACGATGAAGCGCAAAACCGAAAACAAATCGCTGACAGATAAATTGACCGCATTCGGTAACGCAACCCCTGAGCAAATTGCCGAACTTCTTACTGCGAAGAAAACTGCGGAAGAAGAAAAACAGCGTCATGAGCAGGAAGAACAAGAGAAACGTGGCGAATTTGATGCTGTCAAAAAGCAGATGATTGAAGCACACCAAGCCGAACTGAAAGGCCGTGACGATGTGATTGCGACCCTTACAGGTGAAAAAGACACACTGCGTTCTCAAATTCTTGAGCTAACGGTCGGTTCTGCATTCAGCGGCTCGAACTTCCTGCGTGAAGAAACTCTGATCACGCCATCAAAGGCTCGCGTTATTTACGGGGCGCATTTTGAAGTGGGTGAAGACGGTGCCGTTGTTGGTTATGACAAACCTGTTGGTGCAAAAGAACGTGCTGTTCTGGTAGATGGCAACGGTTCACCGTTAGCGTTTGAGCAGGCCATTGAGCGGATTTTAAAAGCCGACCCTGAATCTGATGCTCTGTTGCGTAGCAAAGCGAAGCCGGGTGCAGGTTCAAATACCGATTTGGGTGCAGGTGGTAAGCCAGCACCGAAGGAGCTGAATGCTCTCGATAAAATCGCCGCTGGCGTGGCAAAAATGCGCTCCGGCAATTAAAGCAAAATGGGGAACAGGATGTTCCCCGAATCAATATCTGTGTGTGCATATAAAGGGAACTTACGATGCCATTACTGCGTGAAGAAGCTGAAAAACTGTCGAATAACACCTTAGAACAAGGCGTTATCGAAACCATCATCGACCGCGAAGATTTGTTTGCGGTACTTCCATTCATGAAAGTCGATTCTAAGGCGTACTTGTACAACCGCGAATCTGAACTGAGTGAAGCTACTTTCATTGACGTGAATGACGTCGTGCCGGAAGGCGCGGCTAAATTCACTGAACACGTTGCTAAACTGCGAATTATGGCAGGTGACGTGGACGTTGATAAATTCCTCGCGACCACTATGGCCGACACCAATAGCCAACTGGCTATTCAGATCCGCGCTAAAGTGAAAGGGCTGGCTCGTGCATTCCGCCGTAACCTGATTTTAGGTGACAGTGCTACAAACGCTAAGTCATTCGACGGTATTCCGAAGCTGATCCACAACGACCAAAAAATTGTTGCCGATTCCGCCATGACCTTTTCCATGCTGGATGAACTGGTCGATGCGGTTAAAGACTTAGGCGCTGATGCAATCATGATGCGCTCTGAGCACATCCGAGCATATCGTGCATTACTGCGTACCGTGAATGTCGGCCCACAAGAAATCATGATCGAAAACTTCGGTCGCCCAATGCTGACCCACAACGGTGTACCGTTCATTGTGAACGACTTTATTCCTGTTGTTGGCGACACTAAAGCGAAGAAAGCTGACATTTACTGTCTGCACCTGAGCGAAGAAAACGGTTTAACCGGTCTGTACGGCGGTGACAACGCCGGTATCGTTGTTGAAAGCATCGGTACAGTGCAGAACAAAGATGCCACCCGTACCCGTGTTAAATGGTATTGCTCTCTGGCAAACAAACACGACAAGGCAATTTCAGCACTGACTGGCGTTGCACTGTAACAGGTACTTATGACCGAAAAGGGGTGAGGCGAAAGCCCACCCTTTTTTCATATAAGGGAATAAAAACTATGGCCGAAAAGAAAGTAAAGCTGACCGAAAGCTCAATGCGTGGTTACACGGGACATTTGTTTATGACCAGTTTTAAGGATGGCGTAGCTGTGTCACCGGTAAGCCAGCGTAAACAGGAACGTATTTTAGCAACGGTACGCTCTGAGGTTGTTGGTAATACACCGGAAAATCCAAAACCTACACCGGAAAAGGCAGACGATTCAGGCGAGTAAATTAAGTGCGGTCAGGACGACCGCACACACTTTAAGGAAAGAAGAAAATGAAGCCAGCCAAAATCAGAATCACTGAATCTGCATTCGCCGATTACAACGGCGTTATGTTTGGCGTTGAATTTGAAAATGGTGTCAGCAAATCACCGATCCCGTTCCTCGATCAGCAACGTATCTGCTCAATTATGAAAGCAGAAACTATCGACGGTAAAAACATGAGTGGCGCAGCCTCATTATCAGAGTCCCGTGAATTAACAGCGAAACAAGCCCTCGAAGCGGAAGCCAAAGCGCAACCAGTAAAACCGATGGAACGAGCGGCCGAAGAAGCTGGTGTTCGTTATTCACGAGCAGAATTAGAAGCTGTGGCCGATAAAGGCGGAATCTCGGCGTTACGTAAAATCGGTAATGATCTGGATGTGCGAGAAAAATCAATCGAAGCCATGATCGAAAGCATCCTGAAAATCGCAGGTGAATAATGTCAAAACTGGACGTGGTTAAATCGGGAAACACCGTATCTCTCACTTTTATGTTTGATGATCTTGATGTCGAATCAGCCACTTATTCATTGTTTGATATTTCCGGCAAAGCTGTTGTTGAGAACGTTCCTATTGCCATCGAAAGCGGTGATCTGAGTGTTTCGTTCTCAGTTTCAGGCGAACATAACGAATTGGCCGGCGATAAATCAAAGGATATACGTCGTGTGATCGTGAAGTCGGTGACACAGAGCGGTCGCGTATCTGAGTATGAACAGTATTACGCAATTATTGGCTCATTGGATTTGTCAGTACCAGGCGAGTCATTTGTGTCGTTGATGGAGGCGAAACTGGCGGCTATGGATATGTATGTCTCAGACAGCTTTTTAATGCTGAACGACCATACACAGCGTCAGGCGTTAATGGAGGCCACAAAACGCCTCAAAAACATGCGATTCGATATCAAGAAGATCTACAAAATTTCAGAGAACGAGTATGAACGACCTCAAAACGTACTGACCGCCAACACCCTGCCTTTTTATCTATCAGGTGAATTTAAAAACAACACAATTGATTTTGCTGAACTAAGCGAAGAAGAATTCAGATCATTGCCAGATTACTTCCTTAAAGACTTGGCGGAAGCCTGCATGATTGAGGCTGTCGCTGTCGTTGAAAACGGAGGGACTTCTGATGCGCGTGATGATGGTTTGTTGTCAGAATCAATTGGCGAGACAACCAATATGTATCGCAGTGGCAGATCAGCTACCCGTTCATTGTCACGTAAAACATGGCGGATTATCGCTCGTTACATCGACAACACTATCCGTATTCGCAGGGGGTGATATGAAGTTTAGCCGGCAATCAACCGCAACGATTTATCGGAAGTCAGAAGCGTTATCCATGTACGGGGAGCCAAAGCTGTTTTTCGCTGGTAAAGCAGATATCGGGATCGTTCGTTTCATAGAGGCATACGACCGGACTTCTGTACGTGCTGATAGCTCGGCTTCACGAGGAAAAGCAGATATGGAGCTTTTTGATGCGGTGTTCATATTTCCTAAGTCGTCAAAGCTAAAACTGGATGATGTGCTGTTGATCGAGGGAGTAAAACTGGAAGTAAAAAGAGTTCATAACCGATTCGGACTCAGAGGAAAGGAGGGGCATTTTGAAGTGGGGGCTAATTTATGGGTATCTCAGTAGATATTGGCTCATTTAAGCGTGCTCAGGAAAAACTGACCCATAGCCAGAATGCGTTGAAGCGAAACCTTTTGAATGAGCTTCGTAAGATGGCGGCGGAAATGCAGAAGTACGCTCGCGCGATGACACCCCGCGAAACCGGTAGCCTTGAAAGCTCCATTTTCGCTCATGTAGTGAATTCAAAGAACGAAGTTCATGTGAACCTGTATGTGTCGGAAAACAAAATGAGATCTGGCATTGGCAACAACAAAAGACCTGTAAGACGTGTTCCGGTCGGCGTGTATGCCGGTTATATGAACAGTTCACAGTATCGACTAGGGGTTAAGTCAAGGCTAAAGCAAGTAGAAAACTACGGTTCAGGCATGAAGGTTAAGGTCGGAAAAGACTATATCGAACGTGCAGGAAACACAGTTTGGAAACGGCGCCGAGACGATCTGAAAGACGCAGGTATACGTGCTGGTTTTGGCAGAGGTAGGTGGAAATGATTCTTGAGGCTTTTACGGAATATCTTGGATCTAAAAAGGTCGGGGTGATTGGCAAAGACCTGTTTTGCTACTATATGCCGCCAAAAGTGACACGTGGATTTTTGGTTATGTCGCCGAATGATGGCATTGTAATAGATAAAGAATTAACGGGCTATTACCAAGATATCTTTCCTTTGATGATCAGAGCGGAAAGCATTAGTAAGGTTACGGAGCTGAGTACATCAATTATGAAACATCTTTCTGTGCGGGATGTTCAGATAAAAGGCGTATACTTTAACTTTATTCAGGCTGTTACGTTACCGGCTATCTATCCTCAAAACGATGGGGGTTCTTTTGAAGCAGGTGTTGTGATAGAGTTTAGTTGTTATATACTTAATAAGTAAGGGAATACTTATGGCTGGAAATAAAGTAGAGAACATTAAGCTAGGTGCGTGTAATGTTTCTTTTAATGGCGTTGACTTGGGGTATACCAAGGGTGGTGTTGAAGTTGAAGTTACAACCGATACGCTGAAAGTGACTGTTGACCAGTTTGGTGAAACAACCGTTTCTGAACTGATTCAGGGGCGTAACATCAAAGTCACCGTACCTTTGGCTGAAACTGTGCTGGAACGTTTGGCAACAGTAATGCCGGGCAGTGAAGTCGGTGGTTCGGGCGATGAGATCACCATCAAGACCGGTATTGGTATCAATCTGGTTGAAGTCGCTCAATCCCTTGTTCTGACTCCATTGAACAAAGATGATTATGTTCTCACTCTGCCACGGACTGCAACAGCAGGTAGCTTCAATATGGCATACAAGCACGATGATGTTCGTGTGTTCAATATTGAATTTAATGCTTACCCTGATGACAGCGGTGTATTGGGAAAAATGGCAAAAAAAAAGTAATTATTGAACTGGCTCCCGAAGATAAAAAATCTCAGGAAGACAGGATTCATAGCGATGTTTTGGTGACAGAGCACGAGACAAAGCAAGATTAATTAATTTGATCTGGTAAGTATATTTATACCTATTATATTATAGGGCTTCTATTTGAAGCCCTTTTTATTACATGGAGTTTAAGATGGCAAAATTACTTGACCTTGATGCAATTGCCCCAAAACCTAAAGAAGTTACTTTGCGTGGTGTGAATTATAAAATGTCACCAATGACAGTTGGCCTGTTTGCACTGGCGCAGCAATTCCACTCTGAGGATATTGAAAACCAAACTCCGGTTGAGCAATTAAAGGCGGGTATTGAAATTGTTCGCAAGTTGCTTCCTGAAATGGCAGAAGCCGAGGTAGAGAACCTGACGCCAGAACAAATCCAGCAAATTGTCCTCTTTGCATTTCATGAAGGCGAAGAAACCAATGAGCATCACGCTGGAGAAGACGCAAAGTAATAACCCGTCAAGAAAACGGAGTCGAAATTATTTCTATCGATTTCGGTTTCTACTTTTGTCGTGTTGTTGCTTTCTATGGCGAAACCACGGAATCGGTTATCGCCATGCCGCTTGAACGGTTCTGGTTATTAAGTCGGAACATAGACCGTATCAAGTCAGAAGATGATATTCGCCGTTTGCAGACAGCAAGGGGTGCTCAGGCAACGGTGGATAGTTATACGGCATTTGAGAAAAGTTTACAGCAGCGATTGGGGCAGCCGATCATTATGAAAAAGGTGTTGTCACCTTTCCACGCCGAGGCTGATCCAGATGCCGAATTGAAATTAAGGAATATATTCGGTAGGGGCTAAGGATGGCTGACTCATTAGGTTTTCGGTTGTCGCTGGACAGCAAAGAGTTTGAGATAAAGATCGATAATGCGGGTCGTTTACTCAATCGTCTATCCAATCAAGGTACAAAGGCGAGTACGGGTGTTAAGCGCTTAGAGGGCGGGTTTAGAGGTTTTAATCGCACCTTGTCAGATACGATTACCACAATCGGTATGACATCTTTTGCAATTGGAACACTAAAAACTGCCCTTTTTGATTGGCAAAAAACTATTCTTGATAGCGCAGGGAAATTAGAACGCCTGCAAGTTATGTTACAAGGCTTGGCTACATCTTCGGATAAAGCAGCCGAATCAATGCGTGATTTCAATTTTATCGTTGATAAAGCGAAAAATGCGCCTTTCTCTATTGAATCTATTTCAGACAGCTTCGTAAAACTAAAATCAGCGGGGATCGATCCAACCAAAGGTTCGTTAGATGCGATGGTTGATTCGGTTGCTCGATTTGGTGGCGATAGTGAATTGCTTAAACGAGCAACAATTGCAATTCAGCAGATGTCCGGCAAGGGCGTCATATCGATGGAAGAGCTTCGTCAGCAGTTAGGAGAAGCTATTCCTACGGCCATGCAGTCAATGGCAACCAGTATGAACCTTTCTATGGGCGAACTGACGAAAGCTATATCGTCAGGGCAAGTTGAGGCTACAACCGCAATAAAAGGAATGCTCAACGTTATGGAGGTTTCTTATCGGGGATCTGCACAACGGATGATGAGCACTTACTCAGGGTTGGTGTCTCAAATGCAAACCAACGCGACAATACTGGCTAAATCCATTGGTGATGCGGGCTATATGGATGTGGCAAAAGAAGCTTTGAGGGACATTAATGCGTTGCTAATGAGTGATTCTGCTACCTATTACGGTAAACAATTCGGCAGCATGGCTAAAGAGGTGATTGATGCCATTAAGGAAATGATTGTTTGGGTAGTCAATAATAAGTCAGTATTAACCTCGTTGCTGCAAGCTTTACTGGCAATTGGCGGTGCAAAAATCTTTTTATCTTTCATGAAGACTGCTACTGGTTCTCTTACTTCACTTAATCGATCTATTACGACTGCGATCACTGGAGGTGGAGGCGGTCTGATTGGCTTTGGACGACATCTTTCAGCGGTTTCAGAGCGTTCACGGCGGATGGGTGGTTCGTTGAATGTGGCTACTATCGCAGTAGGGCAAATGAGTCATGCATGGCGTAACTTAAGCATGGCTATGAAAGCAAATATTATAGTTGCGGCTGTCACGACAGTTATTGAAATTGTTGCTGCCCTTGCATGGTGGTTTGGGGAAGTAGAAAGAAAAGCGAAAGATGCTTATGAAGCTGCGCGCAATACTCCTGATATTGTCACAGATGAACAATTTGAGCAGGTTAAATCAAAAGCCTCAGATGAAGAAAAAGCTTTAGGTTTATCCAATAAAAAGCTCAAAAATTTAATGAATCAACGTAAATCTATCTTGAGAGCTAAAGATTCCGGTCATTATTATGACAAAGAAAAATTGAAGCAAGTTAATGAGGAAATTAAGGCAGCGGAAGAAGGACAAAAGAAAGCCGCAGAGCGCTATCAACAGACACTCAATGTCATTAAGTCCGTTGAGATGGCGAGAGCAAAAGAGCAGATGCGCAAGAAATTAGATCAAGTAGTGGCTGAAAACCAGAGAGAGACAGACATCCGACAGGCAGATTATCAAAAGAGAATTACAGATATAGAAAAGCATAGGGATGCAGAGCTTCAAGCTAATAAAGACTCGGCTGAACGGCAGGAAGAAATTCGTAAAAAAGCAGCAGAAGCTCTAGGTTCCGCTTATGATGAGGAAGCGGAAGCTCAGAGATTAGGTCTCGTGAAAGTCCGGGATGTTATTGAAGAACAACAAGAAGAAATTAACAAAAAAATCGCTGATCGTACAGCCGAATTAGGTGATGCTGTGGCAGCTAAAAACGATGTATTTCTTCAAAAACTAATGTCGCAAAAAGAAGAAATTGGTAAACATTATAACGATATAGCCAACCAGATCAGCAACCTTGCACAAATGGTTAAAGACGGCAAGGAATTGATGTTTAATGGTTGGAAAGGGCTTGATGGAAACTTCAATGATGGTGCGGATGATGCGTTAGAAAAAAGGTTATCTACTATCAGGAAAAATAATGAACGGCTTTCGTTAGGTGATCGCATTAATAGTGGTGAAAAGATTGCCACAATTGATGGCAGGATTGCTAAGGGAGAGAAAGAAGCAGAGGCTAATTTTCAAATCATAGAGGCTTTGGTTGGTAAAAAAATTGCCGTTGATAATTTGTCAGAGGCCTATGAAAAACTTTCAGTAGCAGAGAAGAAGGAGGTCGATGCAGCTTTGGCTAATGCTCGTATTCAAGATGAAGCCAACCGCAGTAAATCTACTCGTCAAGGAGAGTCAAAAGAAGCTAAAGCCAAAAGGCTTGCAGAGAAAATGGCCGAGGAGAACAAAAAAATCCTCGATCAAGCCGAAAGTATGGAGGCAAAAGTCGGTTTTGGCAGTACAGAAGTTATTAAATATAAACAATCAATTGATGCACTAACCAAAAGCCTTTCCAAACTGGCTGGCTCCAAGCCAGAAGATGGCATTCTAAGCCAAGAACAGATAGATAAGGCCAAAGCACAACTAGTGGAAATCACCGCAGGAGCGGGCGATTACCAAAAGGCATTAACCAAAGATTCTGCGGATCAACTTATCTCAAAATGGGCGGATTTTGCGAATACAGTTAAAAGCAATATGACTCAATCCGTTGCAGAAATGCGTAGCGAGTTTGAAAAAAATTACCAAGAAGCAGACAAATATTTTGCCAAGATTATCAAGGCAAATGAGAATAATATTGAAATCTCAAAATATCTCAAAGCAGAGCAGGCTAAGTTTCATGCTGGCAAAGAGGAAGCAATGGTGCGTATGACTGAAACCGCTACGGCGAAAATGGCATACGATTACCAGAATCTGGGTAAATTAATTGACGATAATTTCAAGAATATTTTCGATAACCTCGAAGATAAACTCATGGAGTTCCTTGATACCGGTAAATTTAATATTGCTGATTTCGGTAATTTCATTTTTAAAGAGCTTCAACGCAGCTTTATCCGCAGCATGGTTATTTCACCGATGATTAATGGGGTAGGTTTAGGTGCTGGCGGAGATACAGGTGAAAGCCTCATATCGAAAATCGGTGGGGCTGTAGGGAGCATAGGAAGTATGTTCGGTGGCTCTAGTACTAAAGAAAGCGACGATGGCATAGCTAAATCTACTCAAGCTCTCGGTAAGGCGGCCACAGAAACAACCGGCGCATTGAAGACAATGCAATCAGACGGCATCTTCTCTACTATTGCCGGTTATGCACAACAATTATGGGCAATGATCACCGGTACAACCGCAACCCAAACAAAATCGGCCGCTGATATTTCAGCTACCACAACAGTGACTTCATTCTCAGTTGCGCTAGGTTTGGCGAGAAGTGCCGTTATAAGTTTCATAGCATCTCTGACGGCAAGTAGTCCAACAAGTACTGCTGGTTCTATTGTATCAATGGCAGGAACAATTGGATCGGCAGTAGCTTCCGGATATGGTGGAGGAGCAAGTGCGGGTGTAGGAGCGGCAGGCTCTGCGGCTAATACGGGGGCAATGGGTATGTCAACCAGCTGGCAATCATATAATTACACTTTTGCAAAAGGCGGCATTATGGGATCGTTGGGCGAAATTCCGCTAAAAGCCTATTCAAAAGGTGGCATTGCAACTTCACCTCAGCTAGCACTCTTCGGTGAGGGATCGCACAATGAGGCCTATGTACCTTTACCCGATGGTCGCCGTATTCCCGTGAATATGAACATCGCTGGTGATGATATTGGTGCAGGTTCCGATAAGAGCGTAGTTATCTCTATCTCTGTGGTCAATCAGGGGGGGGATAACAACGAAAAAAGCAATTTAAGCAATGAATCTGCATGGAACGAGACGGCTCAGAAAATTAAATCCATTGTTCTTGAGACAATGACCGAAGAAAAACGACCTGGTGGTATGTTAACGGAGTAACACATGGAACGGAAAACCTTCAAGTGGCATCCAAAATTTGAATCCCGTAAAAACTTCAAACCGACAATCAGTAGGCAGTCGTTTGATGAAGGTTATGAGCAACGATTAACGTCGGGATTTAATTGGCGAAAATACGAATGGAATCTGGTATTTGAGGGGGGCTATCCCCTCATTCAAGAAATAGAAGATTTTCTTTACGAGCATGGCGGCAAAGATTCATTTAATTGGATATCGCCAGATGAAAAACCTTATTTAATTGTCTGTGAAGATTTTAATGTTACAAGAGGTCAGGGAAGTGCAACCTTAACAGCAACATTCAGACAAGTGTTCGAATAAAACTGAGCTATTCCCGTACGGGAATAGCATGATTTCAAGGAGTGAAACATAATGACAGAGAAGTCAATCAGACAGCAAATTCAATTGCTATCACCAGATTCTATATTTGAATTTTTCATTATCGATCTTCCCCAAAATACGGGGGGAGGGCGATTCTATTTTCACGCTGGTACAAATGATGTGAATCAACCTGTTATATGGCAGGGTAAGACTTACCAACCTATGCCAATCAAGGCAACAGGATTTGACATTAGCGGAGAAGGCAAACTTCCAAGACCAAAGTTAAAAGTCGTTAATCTGCATGGGATGATTTCGGCAGAACTACAAACTAAAGACGATTTGTTAGGTTGTCAGGTGACACGCAAGCGAACGATGCTGTGTTTTCTTGATGCCGAGAATTTCCCTGATGGCGTCAATCCTGATGCAAATCCCGAACAGTATTTTCCTGATGATGTGTGGTTTATCGACCAGAAAACACTTGAAACCTGCGAAATAGTGGAATTTGAACTGGCGTCAGTTTATGACCTAATGGGAGTACAGCTTCCTAACCGACAAGTGATCCGTAATTCCTGTCAGTGGAATTATCGTAGTGCAGAGTGTGGATACACTGGCCCTGCTTTTGATAAAGATGATAAACCAACTTCTATTCCCGGAGCAGACTTCTGCCCTAAACGGTTATCCAGTTGCCGGGCACGAAAGAATTATTTTGCTGATGGCATCATTATGTTTGGCGGTTTTCCGGGGGCAACACGAGCATGATCCAAGAAATGATGAACACAGACTTATACTTGGCAATGCAACAGGCGGCAATTCAAACTTATCCTAATGAGGCTTGTGGATTGTTGGTTAATACAAAAAGAGCCAAGTATGAACTTGTTTTGTGTAAAAACGTTGCGGAAGACCCTGTTAATTTCTTTGTCATGGATGCAGAGGATCAAATAGCAGCAGAAAATAAAGGGGAAGTCGTAGGGGTATGGCATAGCCATACGGATAGAACAAACAAGGCCAGTGAAGCGGATCTGGCTGGCTGTGAATCTTCTGAAATTCCTTGGTTTATCATTAACGTGACAAAAAACTATAACCCTGAAACTGACAGTGAATTCATTATCAGTGATGTGAATGTTATTACACCGAACGGCTTTGAGATGCCTTATGAGGGGCGGCCTTACGCTTTTGGCGTATTTGATTGCTGGATGTTATGCCGTGACTATCTCAAACGGGAATTTAATATTCAGGTGGGGGCATGTTCGCATCTTCATATCCCTAATTGGTGGGATGGTGATAAAGATATTCTCAGTGAAAACTTCGCTGAACAAGGGTTTGTTAAACTACCTTATGGAACACAGCCCAAACGAGGCGATCTGTTTCTTATGAAGATAGGGGCGAAAATGCCCGATCATTGTGCGGTTTATATTGGTGATAACCTGATTTTGCACCATCAATCTGACCGCTTAAGCTGTAAAGCAATTTACGGTGGAATGTATCAGAAAACAATGATCCATCATTTACGGCATAAGGAGTTGCTATGAGTGAAACAGTAAAAGAACCTAATCTTGTCACGTTTGAGTTTGGTGGCGTATTGGGTAAGAAGTTTGGCAAAAAGCACAGAGTAAAATGCATTACAGTACGGCAGGGCATTAGTATCATTAACTGCAATAGGCAGGGACTGCTTGCTTGGATGAAACAGAATGCTACAAAGTACCAGAAATACCATATCCGTGTGACCAGAGCCAATGGCACAATACGAGATATGAGTGAAACTGAATATCAGATGGAAAATCATGGGGATATGGTTCATGTTTTTATTACTCCCATTTATCGGGGGGCTGGTGCTAAGGCCATGAGTATTGTTCAGATTGTTGTTGGTGTCGCGTTAATGATATCTTCCATTTGGCTCGGCCCAACGGCCTTTATTTCTGGTCTTTCAATGCTGGCAGGTGGTGTCATAGGTCTTTTATCAAAACAGCCTAAACCATATACTGGAGGCGCTGATAACCGCAAAAACTCAACTTACTTTGACGGCCCTGAAAATACCGTAGAACAAGGCGCACCTGTTCCACTTATTTATGGCGAAGAAATCCTTGTAGGCTCTCAGTTAATCAGCCTTAAATTGTCCGTAGAACAGTTAATACCTGATCCGCCAAAACTGGATGAGATTACAGGCTTTGTAGTGGCTTAAAAAAACAAAGAGGCTAATTAAAGCCTCTTTTTGTCATATTATAAAATTCATTTCTTTTACCAACCATTATTGCAAAAAACAATTAACTTATTGTTGGTGGAATGTGTGGTTTTCGGGAGCAACCACTTATCTGTTGGGGATTACGGTGATGTAATCACTGACAAAATCTATCAGCTTGCTATCACTAGTGACTAGTGGGATTTTGTTGTGTTTCGCCTGAGCAACAATTAATCGGTCAAACGGATCTTTATGTGGTTTTTCCGGTAAATCACATACAACTAGCGTATGCTCGCTTTTAATGGGGATTTCAATCAATCCAGCCTCAAACAATCCATCTCTGAACTGTTTGGGATCTATCGAAAAGTCAGGATTGTTCAAATTGCTTTTAATGACCACCTCCCATATTGACGCTGAACTAAAACAAAGGGTTTTCCCGGTATCTTCCAGAAGATCAACAACATTACTTTTCAGTTTTTCCGGTTCATATGCCATAAACAGCATATATTGGTATCTAACAGCAATTCCATTAAGAGTATTTTCCTTCGAACATATCAACAACTTCGGCGCTGTTCATATCGTCAAAATTGGCGGGAACACTACCTTTGCCTTTAAGGAACCCCAATTTTCTCTTAGGCTTCTCTTCTCTGTATGCTACGACTTTAACCAGTGCATGACCATTCTTGGCAATTACCACTGATTTTCCAGTGCGAGCAACTTCCTGAACAATTTTGGACAGGTTAGTTTTTGCATCGTAGATGTTAATTTTTTCCATAATACCACCTCCTAACGTACATATTTTAAGCATGCTTGTTTTAATTGGTCTGGTCAAATTGGTTAGACTAATTGGTTAGGTTGTAAGGATTTGCTTTTAAATAAATTAGCTGTCCAAATTGACCTTTTAACCGTATTTTTCGTTCTATTGTTCCGAAACCTCGACTATTTCTTTATAGTTTCACAATTGTATTCGATTATAAATTAATTCATTATAATAAGTTGATAAATACCTATTAACTGTGATATGGAGATTACGGTGAAAAAAGAAAGAGTGATCATAGCGGGAGCCGGTGGTGGTGGTGGTGGTGAAAAGCCAAGGCAGTCAGTTGAAGCGCCCGACAATGTTGAATCTAAAACACTCGCTTCAATATTGGATCTGTTGGGAGAAGGTGCAATTGGTGGTCTGAAAAATGGCGGCCAGTCTATTTTTTTGGACAATGTACCTTTGTTGAATCCTGATAGCTCATCAAACTTCAATGGAGTGAAGTTTTGGGAGCGGCGGGGAGAGCAAAACCAAGCCCCGATAGAGGGTTTTGACGACATTGAAACCCCTTATAATGTTGCAACAGAGCTTAAAACAACCACACCTAAGACGTTGCAAATTGACAATGATGATGCCGATCGCGTGCGGATAATTATGGAATTCCCCCGTATAACCTCGACTGACAAAGAAAACGGGGACATAAACGGGGCAGAAGTGAAATTCCAGTTTCAATTAGCCATAGGTGATAATTCGTTTAAGCCTGTAATTCCGTTAGATCATGAAGACAATATCATTACAGTTGCCAAAAAATCGAGTGGGAAATTCCAGAGGGAATATTTTATTGACTTGCCTAAGCCCGGCAAAAACTACCGTATTCGGATCATTCGATTTACACCTGATACCAACAGTGATTATCTGCATAACAAAACCGTAGTGGCATCCTATGGGGAAATCGTATTTGCAAAAATGGCGTACCCTAACAGTGCGATTGTTGGGATCACCATTGATTCACGGGAATTTGGCGGGAATATGCCTCGCCGCTCATATCTTGTTTCGGGGATGAAAATCCGGGTTCCTTCAAACTATCTTCCTGCCGATAACACCTATCAGGGTGACTGGGATGGTGGTTTTGATATTCAGGTATCATCTAACCCTGCATGGATTCTTTACGACCTACTTATCAATAAACGATACGGTCTGGGGAATTTCGTCAATGAATCAATGATCGATAAAGGACAGTTCTATCAGATAGGGCGTTATTGCGATCAGGAAGTTCCTGACGGTTTTGGCGGGATGGAAAAACGGTTCACGATTAACACCGTGATTGCAAGCCGTCAGGAAGCGTATAAGGTTATCTCTGATATTGCATCAGTATTCCGGGGCATGGTGTTTTGGGCTGGCGGTATGATCAATCTTCGACAAGACAGTCCAGCTACACCTGTTATGCAGTTTTCGGCAGCAAATATCATCGATAAAGTCGTTCGTAAGGGGTCTTCACGAAAAGATCGTCCGACCGTTGCCGTTGTTACTTATAACGACAAAGATGACCTTTACAAACAAAATGTTGAATACATCGAGGACGAGGAGGCCAAGAAGCGCTTTGGCATCCGCAAAACGGAGTCACTGGCGTTTGGGTGTACCAGCAGAGGACAAGCATACAGAACGGGGCTGTGGCTGCTTTACACTGCGAAAATGGAGACAGATGTTGTTATCTTCGAGGCAGGGATTGATAGTTCGTTTCTGGTTCCCGGTGAGTTGGTAAAACTGCAAGATAAATATCGTTCTGGCAAGCGCAATTCAGGCCGTATTAAATCCTTCACTCAAAATAGCATAACACTGGATGCACCAGTAAGGCTCGATAAGGAAGGGGCATTCATCACATTTTTAACGGCTGACAGCCGTATGATAGATCGCAACTTGCTTGAACCGGCTGGCGAATATCAGACTGTAACATTCAAAGAACCCATTAGAACAGGTGATGAACCTATAGAAATGGGTGTTTGGACGATCACTGAACCTGATTTAGAACCCGTTTTAATTCGTGTTCTGAGTGTGAAAGAGAGCGATGAAAAAGGCACGTTTAAGATTACTGGTGTTGAGCACAACCCGTCTAAGTTTGAAGCGATTGACCGTGGATCCATCCTCATTCCACCTAAATCAAGCGTCTTAGACCCGACTTTCAGCAAACCGGTTGGTTTGCAGGTGATGGAAACAACTTATCTTTCATCACCCGGTAATTTGTCGGTAAAACTGATTGTATCTTGGGAAGGGCGTTCTCCTAAATATGTTGTTCGTTATCGCCGCAGTGATGTGATAGACAATTGGATTCGCATGGAAGTTACCGATAACCAATGTGAAATTCTAAATGTTGCTGACAATGCCAATTATGATATTGAAGTATTTGCAATTTCAGTTACTGGCAGACGAACAGAAACTTTAGTGACTGTTTATAAGACGTTAGGTACTTTGATGCCTCCCGGAGCACCTAGAAATCTGGTCGCTGTTGGTGACTACAGACAAATTGTGCTGACTTGGGTAAATCCTGACTCAATCGATCTAGATACGATTTACGTTTATGGTTCAAAAACGAATAACTTAGAAACAGCGAGTCTGCTGGCAAAGATTCCATCAACAACCTTTACACATTCAGGTCTGGATGATGACGTAACATGGTTCTATTGGGTCAGGGCGATCAACAAACGAGGTATGTTAGGCTCTGTAAATTCTAATTTAGGTACGCAGGCAACCACGAAGGATGTTCTGTCTTTTTTGAAGAATAAGATTACTTCAAGCGAACTCGGTAAAGAGTTATTAGAAGAAATCGACACTAAAGCTGCCAAGGGTGATCTCGGTACAATACACGATTTAATTGATAAATCGGAGACAAAAATTGATGAGATTCAAGATCTAGTCGATGAATCAGATAAGAAAATTGATGAGATTGGCAAAATAACGGGTGAAATTAAGGTTTCTCAAGAGAGCCTAAATTTTTCCGTTGAAACGGTAAAAGAGAATGCTAAAAAAGCCCTGCAAGATGCAGGTGACAACGCATCTAAGATTACCAAAATCAAAAATACTGTCGAGGAGCAGGATAAAAAGCTTGCTTCAACGTTAGAGGCGATTCAAACGGCAAAAGGCAATATAGAAACCGTCTTACTCGAAGAGAAAAACGCTCGTATTGAAGGTGACAAAGCGACAACTGAAAAAGTTGAGTTGATTGAAACAAAAATAAACAGCCATGATGCGGTCATTAAACGGGCTGAATCCACGGCTGTTGATGCCGAAAAGACAATCGCTCGCGTTTCTGGTTCTGTTGAAGCAGTGGCTAAGGCAGCTATTGATACTGCGTTAAAGGGTGAAGAAGAAGTTAGGGAACAACGTGAAACCAACGCCAAGATATTCACTGACCAGAAAGTCATTGTGGATGGACAGCAGGCATTGTCTCAAAAGATAGAAACAATGACCGCAGAGTTCAATCAAAACATCAAGGCGCAGTTAAGTGAGGAAAAACAAACACGGGCAAATGCGGATGAAGCACTGTCCAAACAGGTTACACAACTGAAAAGTGAAGTCGATCAAAATATCACAGCTAAGTTAAATGAGGAAAAACAGACGCGGGCAAGCACTGATGAGGCACTGTCTAAGCAGATTACGCAACTGACAAGTGAAGTAAACCAAAGTGTCAAGGCGCAATTAAATGAAGAAAAACAAACAAGAGCGAATGCAGATGAAGCTCTATCCAAACAGGTTACACAACTGAAAAGTGAAGTAGACCAAAACATCAAGGCGCAGTTAAGTGAGGAAAAGCAGACAAGAGCAAATGCAGATGAAGCATTGTCCAAGCAGGTTACACAACTAAAAAGCGAAGTAGACCAAAACATCAAGGCGCAGTTAAGTGAGGAAAAACAAACACGGGCAAATGCGGATGAAGCATTGTCTAAACAAATCACCCAATTGAGAAGCGAAGTCGGCACAGATATTAAGGCTCAACTTGACAAGGAAAAAAGTACTCGTGTCACCGAAAATAACGCTCTGGCTCAAAGTGTTGAACACCTTAAGACACAGACTAGCAAGGATATAGAAGCGGCAGTGTTGGCGGAAAAAAAAGCACGTACAACTGCCGATGAAAGTCTGGTAAACCAAGTCAATGCCTTAAGTGCGAAAACGACAAAAGACATTTCCAGTGCGGTTGCCAATGAAGCAAATGCCAGAACGACAAAAGATGAGGCGTTAGCGGGGGAAATCTCTAAGGTTTTGGCGAAAGCTAATGCTAATGAGGTGGCTGTAAAATCAGAACAGTCGGCTCGTGCTAACGGCGATTCAGCACTTGGTAAGCGTGTGGACACCGTTCAAGCTAACTTAAGTGAAAACACTGCTATTATTCAGCAAACCACAAAAGCAGTAGCCGAGATTAATGGAAAAATTTCTGCCTCTTGGAATCTGAAAATAGAAACCACCAAAGACGGAAAAAACTATGCAGCCGGCCTAGCATTAGGGGTAAATAACACGGCTTCACAATTTCTCGTTCAGGCTGATCGGTTTGGTTTAGTTAACGTAAACAACGGCGTTATTACCACTCCGTTTGTTGTCGAAAATGGCGTTACCTACATGAATGCTGCTTACATCAAAAATGGTTCAATAAGTAGTGGCAAAGTTGGCGATTTACAATCTGACAACTATTCATCAGGAAGAACAGGCTGGAGATTAGGTAAGAATGGGCAGTTGGAGATGAACGGACAAACGTCTGGACAAGGCCGCTTAAATATCTCCAATAATCGCATTGATGTTTATGACGAAAAAGGTGTTTTGCGAGTTAGGCTTGGTTTGCTGTAAATGGCATTATTGTGTGTGATAATATTGTCTAAATAATAGGTATCCAAATACTTAATGTCTATTTAAATGAGGAGGTATGGGATGTGGTACAGGGAAGGTACTAATTCTTTTGAGAAAGAAAGCAAAAAAGTTAAAGGTGTTGGCACTTCTTGGTCGCAGGCAAAATATGGTGTTATGCCAGGCATGGTGCTCATTGGTTCTGACAACCTCTTATATGAGATCGAAAGTATTCAAAGTGATACAGAACTCACATTAGTCGAGGCTTATAAGGGAGGTTCTATCAAGGATCAACCTTGTCGTATTATTACCACTTATGAAGGGGATTTATCGCAGTTTAGTGCACGATTCTCGGCACTATTGCAATCAATATCTACCGATTCCCGTGAGATTCGACGTTGGCTAACTTCGCCGTCACCAGTGGTTATTATCCGAGATGATGGTACTAAATTTACGGCTGATTCACTGGAAACTATCTATGCGGCACACAAAACTCGCGTTGAGTGGTTTGATAAAAATAGGGCGTTGATTACTGATGCCGGCAATCAAGCGGCAAATGCGGCTAGTTCTGCGAAAGCAGCAAAAGAGTCGCAAACAGCAGCTCAAGCCAGTGAAGCAAAGGCAACTAATTCAGCTAAGGCAGCAAAGGATTCCCAAGTTGCGGCGTCCTCGTCCCAATCGTCGGCAAAAATTTCAGAAAATAACGCTAAGACATCTGAAATCAATGCTGCTAATTCAGCTAAAGCAGCGGCATCTTCACAAATTGCGGCTAAGACATCAGAAACTAACACTGCTAATGCAGCTAAAGAGGCGAATGCTTCGCAATCGGCTGCAAAGATTTCTGAAACTAATGCGGCTAATTTTGCGAAAGAAGCTAAATTAGCTGAACTTGCCTCTAAGACCTCAGAAACGAATGCGAAATCATTCGAAGTTGGTGCTAAGTCATCGGAAGTTAACGCCAAAGCCTCAGAAAATTCTGCGATTGAAAAAGCTAAACAAGCATCAGGTTCACAAATAGCAGCAAAAGCCTCTGAAACCAACGCGGCATCATTTAAAGAGGCTTCAGCTAAATCTGCCTCTAATGCTTCTCTTTCTGCAAGTAAGGCGGAACAAGAAGCCAATAAAGCCATCGGTGCAGCTACTAGTGCGGCGACTTCCGAGTCCAATGCTTTAATCTCTGCAAAATCGGCGAAAACGTCCGAATCTAATGCCAAATTATCAGAGACCAATGCCGCTATATCAGAGAAAAATGCTAAAGTCTCAGAAGTTAATGTCGCAGCATCTAAATCCGCAGCCGAAAATTCGGCAAAAGATGCGGCGAATACTCTTGCGAAAATGGGGAATGATGCAAAAGTTGCGGATAATGCAGCTAAAGCTGCAAAATTATCTGAAACTAACTCAAAGGCGAGCGAAACTGCCACAAAAGCCTCAGAAGCTAATGTACTCAATGCAGTCAAAGCAGCCAAGAGTTCTCAAGATGCTGCAAAAGCCTCTGAAACTAACGCCACACATTCAGCACAACTGGCGTCCACTTCTCAGGCATCAGCAAAAGCATCGGAAGGCGTGGCGGTATCATCAAAAAATGTAGCACAAGAAGCCGCTACTTTGGCAACCAAAAAAGCCAAATTAGCCGCAGCCTCAGAAAGCAAGGCATTGGATGCTGCCAATAGAGCAACACTTGCTGCACAAACAAAAGAAGACCTCCTCAAAGGGAAGACTGTTGTAATATCTACGGGGTCAGATGTAGCAACTTGGACAAAAATAGCCACAGTTATTATGCCACAGGGAGCCAGTACGGTTCGTATAGAAATTGTTGGCGGTAGTGGTTTTAATGTTGGTCAGTATTCACAAACAGCTATGTCTGAAATTGTTTTGCGTTCTGGTAATGGTTATCCCAAAGGGATTAATGCCTCTCTTTATAGAACAAACAATGGCGCTGCGAATAAAGTGGCAACCATCAATACTAAAGATGATGAATATGATGTTTATATTCATTTTCATGGTTTCCCATTTGATTTGATTTGTAATGTACAGCAGGCTAATGCCACCGTATTAAATGTAGGCAAATTATCAACACCGCTAGAAACCTTACCTGAAGGGGTATTAGAAGGTAAAACATACAATTACGTTCTAGCCTCAGCAGTCGACGAACACGGGAATTTATCGATTGATACAAATCTATATGGTCCCGGATTTGTTTCGGGGGCTAGGGGTAAAGATAGAACGTGGATAGAGCCAAAAAATGGCGAGGCGTGTTGGCTGGCGAATCTCGGAGATCGCTATGTTGGTGAATTCAAACACCCCAAAAAGTCGGGAACGGCTGCCATATTAGAAGAGCATTACACCAAAGGTGAATCAGATGGGAAGTATGCTTTAAAAAATTCTAAAGAAGCGCTTACAGCAGGTATTTTATACGTAAATAGTGGAAATCAATTTCCGGGTTTGGTGCTTCAAAAACCTGATAAGCGTTATGCTGTAATTGAAACGACTCCTCATGGTGGTGCGCCATTAAACTTTATTTACCGTGAACCAAATGGCTCTAATATTTCTGTTGCATCCTTGCCAACAGAAACGGGGGTTATTGCATTACAGGGTTATTCTTACTCTAAAGCAGAAGCGGATGGTAAATACCAGCCTAAAGGAAATTATTCTGTTGTTGGGTCTTCGTATACTAAAGACGAAACTAACCAAAACTTCGTAAAAAGTGATACAACAAACCTTGGTAAGTCACGGACTGCTTTGAAAACTATTCAATCTGGTGGTTGGGCGCAGCCTATTGGTTACTCAACAATGGTGCATATAAACAGTGCCAAGTTACCAAATGGATTTGGTGATCATGCTTATTGGCACGTTATCGCTGCCCGTGATATGGCTCAGGGCTATGCCGGATTTTTGACAGGCTTTAACAATGGGCGTATTTATTATGGGTTTTCTAATACTAAGGAAAGCGATCCTACTTGGGTTAAAGTGTATACAGAAAATCATAAACCTTCCCCTAGTGAATTAGATGTATACAGTAAAGGTGAATCTGACGGTAAATATCAACCGAAAGGTGATTATGCAATCAATCAGAACACAGTTCCTAATGGCCGAAAAATTAATGGAAAATTATTGTCATCCGATATTACGCTGAATGCGGCTGATGTTGGGGCGTTTCACAAAGGATTAACGGAAACTGTTTCAAACGATAACGTCCCGTGGAATGCGGCATCTGGTGTATATAATGCCAATTACGGCGGCCATACACAGATAATTGTTCATTTTAATATGGGAACGTCTGGCTTTAGTACGCCATCACTCCAGTTAAAATCAATATATAAGAATAATGGTATAGCCTATCGTTCGGCTAGGGATGGTTATGGATTTGAGGAGCCTTGGACAGAGTTTTATACAACCAAAAATAAACCTTCTGCGAGTGACTTAGGTGCGTACACTAAGGATGAATCTGATAGCCGTAATTACAGTAGCCTCAGTTATGTAATTCGTAAATCTGGTGGCGACAATTTTGATCTAAATAACTGGCCGAACAATAGGGTTGCATTTGTCTATCATGATGCAGCAAACAGTGCTCAAGAAACAGGTGTAGGCGCTTCATTTGCCTTAAATAGTAATTATGTTTTACAGCTTGTTTCTCGATACCACGGTAATGGGGAAGTTCTTAAATTCAGAACGAAAAATGGGGATAACAATACTTGGAATGCTTGGCACCAAGTTGCAACTACAAGCTGGACATACTCGCAAGGTGACATTGATGCAAAAATCAATGGCCGTATGGCTAATGGTGTAGCTTATACCAAAGGTGAATCAGATGGTAAGTACGCCTTAAAAAACTCGCAAGAAGAACTTAAAGTTGGCTACATATCGGCTAAATGGGTTAATGATTATGCGGGGATTAAGCTTCAAAAACCTGATAATCGTTATGCGTTAATTGAAACGACACCTCATGGCAGTGCGCCCTTAAACTTTATTTATCGCGAAGCGAATGGTAACAATATTTCTGTAGCCTCTTTGCCGACAGGTTCAGGGGTTTTAGCATTTCAAGATCATTCTTACTCTAAAGCAGAAGCGGATGGCAAATATCAACTAAAAGGTAACTTTGCCAATAAAGGCGAAAGCTATACGAAGGGTGAATCTGATAGTCGCTATTTTGAAAAGTCAGGTAATTTATCCTTAACTGGTGCTTTTCGTCGTCATATTATTTTTAATAATGGCTCTAAAATAGACGGATACATATTTAAAGACCCTGATGGACATTTGATGTTTAATAACGGTGTTCACGGAGGCGATTGGCAGATGAAAACTGACGGTTCATTTTACTGTGGAGGTAATGGTAACTTTAACGATGTCTATATCAGATCAGATAAACGTGCTAAAAAAGATATTGCAAAAATCGGTGATGCAAGCCAAAAACTGTCAAAGCTAAGTGGTTATACTTACACCGTATCTGATGATAACAACAATAGTAGCCGTTCTGCTGGCCTTATTGCTCAGGAAGTTCAGAAAATACTGCCGGAAGCAGTGACTAAAGATGAAAATGGTTTGTTGCGTTTGAACTATAACAGTGTCATGGGGTTATTGGTTGAATCTGTAAAAGACCTGCAAAAACAGGTTGATGCACTGAAAAATAATAGGTAATTGCTTACATATCAAGTTAATAAATGTTATAAATTCCCCACACCGATTGCCGAATACATGGAGGTTAAAATGGCTAACGAGGTGGGGAAATTAACACCAGAGATCATTGATCGCATCGCAAGAGTGGTCGCAAAGGAAATTGCTACTGACTTGCGCGAGGGATTAAAAGACAAAGTGGGTGAGGAAGTTGAACGCCACCTTAAAGCCTACTTTGGCGATATGACTGCGGCACAACACAGTATCCAACACGCAAATTTAGAAAAACTCCTTGTTCGTTTGGATAACCTATCCAGCGGATTTTACGGAGGAATTCTATCAAAAATCGGTTCTATCGTTGTCGTTGCACTTATTTTCGGGCTAGCGGCATGGGGCTTAAAGAACGGTATTGGTAACTAAGGAGAGTTACAATGACTGGTAAAGGATTACCTCGCGGAATACGAAACAACAATCCCGGCAACCTTGAGATGGGATCGTCATGGCAGGGGCTAACCAAAGCCCCTCAAGACAAACGCTTTTGTTCATTTGTAGATGCGGCTTACGGCATTCGCGCATTGGCCGTGACGTTGATTACTTATCATGACAAACGTAAAGCGGTCAATGGTACACGTATCGACACGGTTCGAGAAATCATCGAACGTTGGGCGCCGGCTGTCGAGAATCATACCGAAAGCTACATTCAATTCGTCAGTAAGATGGTTGGAGTACGTCCTGATCAGAATATTGATCTCCATAAATACGGAATTATCCGCCCGCTTGTGGAGGCTATTATTCGTCAGGAAAACGGTCAGGGTAGATTGAAAACAATTAATAGCTGGTACAGCCGTGAAGTAATAGACGAAGGCTTACGTCGCGCCGGTATCGTACAGAAAGCCAAAACGGTCGCTAAGGTGCCTGTAACAAAAGAAACCGCCAGCGCAACTGTTGCGGCATCTTTGGGAATTGGTCAGATTGCCGAAGTCATGCCACAAGTTTCTGACGCACTAGTGAAATCAGAAAGCCATTTATCCAGTAGTTCAGTGGTTCGCATTATCTTCGGGATTGCAACGATTGCTGTAGCCTTTGTAATCGCATATTCGCAAGTCAAACGTTTTAAACAAGGTATTGAGTAACGAGTAGGGTTAATTATGTTTGGATTGGAATGCAGAACCTTAGAAGGTCATATTGACGAAATCACTAAATCTATTGGGTATGTTGTATATAGTGATCAAGTGGATTTTAAAACAACATCCATCAAAATTGACCCACGTTTTTTACAAGGAGGTGGCAAACTCATCCCTTTCGTGTCTCAATCTACTTTTGTACCTGTACGTGGAATGAAGAACTACCTTTCTGTTAGAAATTTAAAAATTGCTGGCGACACTCTAACTTGGGAATATGGTAGTCGTCATATTTTACAGGCATCTTGGTCTATTCCAGTGATTACTGTTTTTAAGGTGATAAACAAATGAATTTATCTTTTGAGGTAGATGGAAATGAGTTGGGTATATTGAGTTCAAAATGTTACGTTTTGGAAAAAGAATACGATTTTAGTGAATATATACCGGGTGAGATAAAAACCTATTTGGGAAAAAACGTTATACATCTTACTGAATATCCAAACCTTATATCAAATTACTTGATTTTTTCAAGACACGTGAAACCTGCAAAAGTAGAAAATTATTTACACTATGAGTTTAGGGATGGAAAAATCAAACTCATGCTTATTGGTTCAGAAACGAAAGCATATATTTACCGTCCAATTCAAGCGAGTGACAATAATGATATTTATGGATTAAACATGTATAACGAAAACGGTGAGTTGTTTTATTCGTCGTCTAAAACACCTTTGCGGATAAAGGATTTTGTTAAACTTGAATTTGGTCACCCGATGGCTAACCCCAAGCCTATTATGGGCTATGAAGGTTGTATGGTTTTAAGTATGAATTTCGGTCACCACTATCAATATCCTCTCAAAAGTATATCTTTTCCTGCGATAAACAGTGAAGGAGGGTTATTTGTTGGTTACTTTAATCAGCAATGGGGAGGCGCAGGAATCACTTATATCAGTAATGATCATGCGGTTGTTGCCTATGCCCCTGACGCTATGCCAAGGTGGAAATAAATTGAATAAGCTGACAGCGTTTTTATACACCGCATTGGCCGTTATCGCTGTCCTTTTTACCGCCTATCACTTGGGCGGTAAAGCGGCAAAGAAATCGATGGAAATTAAACGCCGCAAAGATGAAATTGAGCGGCTTAAAATCACGCTTGATACAAGGAATGAGGTCGAGCATGAGGTTCAATCTAAAAGTAGCATCGCTGTTGTTGATGAGCTTCGTAACGATTGGATGCGTAAATAACACTGCTAACACTTCCCCCGCGTTCTGCGAAACTGCATCTCCGATATACATAGGATCAGAGGATACACTAACTGACCTTACCGCAAGAGAAATACTCACACACAATTTGATAGGTCACAGACTCTGTGGTTGGAAGAAAGGCGACAAGTAGTCGCCTTTTCTCATTTATCTAAACAACATTAATAAAAAAATAATATATTTTTTTAAATGATTTTATTTATAGGTTTTCTTCCAATTTGAAAACAACAAAGGTATCTTGTATAAAACAATAAAAGCGGTACGTGAATAACCTAAAACAGATAAGGCAAATACCATGAGTAAGAACGCAAGAATCATACTGGTGGGTGGTGGTAAAGGCGGTCCCGGCAAGAGTACGATTGCACAACAAATTGCCGGTTTCATGCTAGTTAAGGCCGGTAAAAAAGTACACCTTCTCGATATTGACGCCCAAAAAACTACCTATCAGTGGTGTCAGGATCGTGAAAGCATGTCTGCGGGAGAGGATATTAAAAAGCTGTCCTATCATTATCGCGCCGACAACGTAATCAAATACCTCGATGGCATTAAAGATCAGTATGATTATATCGTTATTGACGCCGGTGGTTTTGACTCAGAGGTACAGCGTGAAGCAATGCTTTGCGCCACTCATTTATTGTTGCCTATCCGTCCTAAGCGCCGTGACGTTCGCTCACTGGCGGCGCTTGATCGTATTGTCGCAAAAGCTCAAATACTGAATGAAAAATTAAAGGTTCGTGTTGTCATGAACCAATGCCCGTCATTGCCGAACCAGTACTCAAGAATCCAGTTCTCAAAAGACGTGTGTGAAACCTTCGGTATGTCAGCACTAAGCACCAACATCTATGCCCGTAACGTTTATGACGATGCGGAGGAAGCCGGCCGCACTATTTTTGAATTACCAAAAACAGAACGCGATAAAAAAGCCGAGAAAGAAATTGAATTGTTAGTAAAAGAATTTGTGTATGGAGAAAAGGTAGATGGCTAAGAACCCTATGGCTGGACTTGCAAAGCAAGATCGTGAAGAAGCAATGCAGGAATTTTTGAGTAATTCCTCATTGAAGGAAAAAACGGTTAAACAGCGCGGTCGCCGTAAAAACAGTGATGAGATAATCAAAAGCCGCACTGTTTCAATGGAAGACGAATACCACGAACTTGTTGATCTGTTGCGGATTGTTCCAAGGCGCGCCAATTTAAGTCGCTCAGACGTGTTTAGAGCTGCTTTAGTAACACTTGCAGCATTACCCTTCTCTGATATTAAAGCTGCGTTAGAATCGAGTTTAGAGACGAAGCCGGAGCAGATTAAAGATTTAATCCATGAGTTGGATAAAAAGATTCCGTAAATATTAGCGATCTTTTATCGAACAAACGAACGCTGTTCGTTCGTTTATTGTGTTCGTTCTTTTCGGTGTTTATACTTTAATTTCATCGTTAGGAGGGGGAAATAATGACTGCGGCTGATACCCATTTGCTTCAGGAGCGAGTGAACACTATTTGCAATGAACTGTATGCAAAAGGCACCAAACCCACAGTGAGACTGGTACTGTCTATGCTACCGGATGTAAACAGCACCAGCACTGTCCACAAATATTTTGCGAACTGGAAGAAAGAAGTCGAGGCGAATCAACAATCACTCTACGATAAACTGGGATTTTCGTCGGAGTTCACTCAATCTTTCATGAAAGAGATCACTCGGTTCAGTGTCGAAGCGGAGCAACGTTATAAAGAACAAACGCAAGATGCTAATGAACAGCGCGATATCGCCTTGGAGGAACTAGCACGTAGTGAAGAACGTCTGCATAAACAAACATCACTGCTTGAACAACGTGATAAGGAAATTCGGGAGCTTCAATCCGAGTTAATGAAAGTGCAGGAACACTTCAAGTCACAACTGGCTCAGGAACAGGAGTCGAACAGGGTAATTGTTCAGGAATTGCGTCAACAACTGGATACGCAATCAGAAGAAAACCGTACCCTTGTGACGAATAATGAACTATTACGTACCGAAATAGCCAAAGCAGAATTAAAGCTGGAAGGCAATCAGGAGTATGTTGGTGAGGTAAAAACTCAGAATGCCGCGTTGATCCGTGAGAATAAAACCCTCAATGGTGAAATTACCGCCCTGAATAAACAATTAGCCAGTTTTGAAGCCACTCTTGTCGGCAATGACAAATTGATTACACGCCTAGAAAGTGGCATGACCGACACAAAAGCCTCGAACCAGGCGTTAGAGAAAGAAAAACGGCACTTGAGTAGTGAATTGGACAGGCTAAGGCGTGATCTTGGTGCGGCACACCAGCAGCAACTGTCTTCAGAAGAACACATCCGCGCCTTGAACCAAACCTTATCCAGCCATGAAGCGACCCTCAAAGCCAGTGACAAGCTCATTGCCCAGTTAGAAGCCACGCTTGATGAAAAAAAAGGCCATCTTGATGATGGCCAATGATAGTGAGACTTACTGTTTTAAAGGAATTTTGTTAACTATGCAGTTACTACCTTTAAATTATTATTGTTTAATTCGTTCATAAATTGAAATACTACATTCATTGAATTAGTGTTTCGGATGGATAGTGCTGTGTTAATGGAGTCAGTAATAGGGGTTGTAAGCTGGAACCGTCCAAAATTTTGTCACGCAATTGGCGGTCATTGTTGAGCGGCATGGAGTACGCTAAAACCATTCTGTTGAGCTTCGCC